>NZ_JBEOSB010000014.1:0-254399 GCF_040302705.1 Streptomyces sp. NPDC097640 | reverse complement strand
CGCTGCTGCCCCAGGCGTGGGTTGACCAGGTTGTCGACGGTGGCTTCATCGTCGCCCCGCTGCCGATCGCCTCCGTGCCCAACATGACCGTCGTCTCAAAGATCCGCGTTCACGACCGTCAGCCGCACGTCGAGCAGATCTTCACCGGCGGGTATATCGAGGCGACCACCTCGCCGAAGGGCGACCTCGACCTGCCGGGAAGGTGGGTGGACTGGGAGAACCGCATCCCGGCGCCCTCGTGGATCTCCATCGTATGGCGGGCGGAAGATGACCAACTTCACGCGGGGGCACGCGCCGTCCTGGAGCAGCTCCTGAGCGGAGCACATACGGGGCTGTACGCCGGAGCCGAGGTCCACTGGCCGAGCTGGCGGACCTTCGCCGGCGCCTTCGGTGGCCAGCAGCTCACGATGGCAGGACTCCGCCCGAACCTGTGGGCGATCGGCCACTCCACCGAGAACGGGGCTGCCGCCATTCAGCAGGACGGCAGGATCATCGCCGACCGGGCCGACTCCCCTTCCCTGGCCGTCCTGCGCGGCTGGCTCACGGACTGGGAGAAGGCCGGTCGGCCCGCTCCCGAGGACTACACCCCGAGCCTGGTGCGCCATGACGATGGCCGCGACCGGGCCGGCTGGGCTCTGCGGCTGTCCCTGTGATCGCTTCCGCCCCTGCCCCGGCCGTATATCGCCTCCAAGCCTTTGACTGAGAGTGGCTTCTTCTTTGAAGATGCGTCCACGGCTGTCGCATCGTGAACGGGCAGGCGTTCCATGGTCCGGCCGACCTCGCCGGGAAGACCGTCAGTCAGCATGGCCGACAACCTACTGCGCGGGCACGGACGGGTTCCGGTGCCGGGGTTTCCGTAGCCCGGCACCGGAGGTGTCCCCCGTTTCCACCGAGACCATCGTGACGGCGGTGCCCGTCCTGCCGCATTGCTGTGATCCGGCAATATTGACGCGTTGTTAATGCCGGGCGCCGGATGCCGTGCGGTCGTCCGGGCGCGTCAGGAGGACTCGTGGGGGAACGGGAGATGGCCGGCGACGCCCTGGAGGGGTACGTCCGGATTCTGGCCGATGTGTGTCCGACCGGCCGTCGGCTCACGCGGGACGAGTTGGAGTTTCTGCGGGCGCAGGGGGAGCACGCCGCGGAGGAGGGAGAAGGGCTGCGGGTGCTGGTCCGGCGGCATCTGGCCGCGGCCCGCGAGGTGGGGGCCGGTCTTCCCGCCTCGGGTACCGACCGTCTGCTGGCGGCCGTCGAGCAGGCGATCGACGCGTTCGCCGAGGGGCATGAGCGGGCGCAGCGGCTCGCGGTGCGGCGGGAGGAGGCCGCCCGGCGGGAGTTCATCGACGATCTGCTCTACGGCCGCAGCGATCTGGGCCGCCTGGCCGAGCGCGCCGTACGCTTCGGCCTGCTGCTCTCGCACGCGCACGCGGTCGCCGTGGCCCAGGGCGGCCCGGCGGTCGACGACGCCCACCCGGCCACCCGGCAGCTGGCGAGCGCGCTGGTCGCCCGGTTCGGCGAGCGGAGCATTCTGCTGGCCACCAAGGAAGGGCGGCTGATCTGCGTCGCGCCCGGTGACCAGGACGACGTTCTGACGTTCTTCGCCAAGCAGGCGTACGCGGCCACCGAGGGCGGCCGGGTGGCCATCGGGAGGCCCCATCCCGGCGCCGGCGGCGTCGTCCACTCGTATGAGGAAGCCCTCAACGCCCTGGATCTGGCCGACCGCCTGGAGCTGGACGATCCCGTGCTGCGCGCCGCCGATCTGCTGGTCTATCCGGTCCTGACCCGGGATCGGCAGGCCATGGCCGACCTGGTCCGCCACACCCTGGGTCCGCTGCGGGACGCCCGGGGCGGCGCGCAGCCGCTGGTCGACACGCTGAACGCGTATTTCGACTCCGGATGCGTCGCGGCCGAGGCGGCCCGCCGGCTCAGCCTGAGCGTGCGCGCCCTGACGTATCGCCTGGAGCGCATCCGCACGCTCACCGGCACCGACCCGGCCGACCCCGTCCACCGTTACACCCTTCAGACCGCGGTGATCGGCGCCCGGTTCCTCGGCTGGCCGGACAGCGAGGTGTGACGCGGCACCCCTGAGCCGGCGTTGTCGGTGCCTTGACGTTGACTGGGGCGCATGAACGGCACCACCGAGCTCCGCGCTCTGCTCGACCAGACCCTGACCGACCCCCGGCCGCACTGCCCGCTGCCGGGGCACGGGGCGGGGCATGTGTGTCTGGTGCGCGACGGATGGGATCCGGCGCTGCTGGAGCAGGTCGTCCTGGAGGTGCTGCCCTGGACCCGGCAGCCCGTCCGGCGGCTGGTCACCGCGGGCGTCCCGACTCCCGCGTTCGGCGGTCCGCCCACCGGGGCGGGCGACGGCGAGGTGCTGGAGCTGCGCGGCTGGGCGCTGAACGAGCACTGGCTGGGGTACGGCCTGACGGCCATGGCGGACGGGCCGCGCGGGGTGGTCGTCGTCGCCCGCCGGGGCGCCTTCCCGCCCGGCACCGGGTGGCCGGAGCGGCTGGCGATCGTCACCGGGTGGGAGGGGCCGCGGCCGTCCGGCGCCGACGGCGCGATCGACTGGGCGGCCGCGGAATCCGCGCTCGGCACGGCCCTGCCCGGCGGCTACAAGGAGATCGTCGACCTGTTCGGCGCGGGCGGCTTCGACGGCTATCTGGATCTGCTGGTGCCGGGCGTCCTGGGCCGGGATCTCGTCGACTGGGGCGTGAGCACGCCGGAGTATGCCGAGCTGTACCGGCCCTACCCGGTGTATCCCGCGCCCGGCGGTGTGCTGATCTGGGGCAGCTCGGAGCAGGAGCTGACGTTCCACTGGCTGACCGGCGCCGACGACCCGGACGACTGGCCGGTGCTCGTGCTGAAGGACTTCAACGACTGGCAGCGCTTCGACTGCGGCACCGGCGAGTTCATCCTGCGCATGCTCACCGACCGGAAGCAGCCGTTCAGCTTTCCGACCGCGGCGCGGGTGGCCGCCCACTGGTTCGAGCCATGCTGAGACAGGGACCGGATTCCCGGTACGAGCGGTGGCGGTACTCGCGCGGCGGCAGGCCGTAGGCGCCGCGGAAGGCGCGGGTGAAGTCGCCGGGGCGGGGGAACCCCCACCCCGCGGCGATGGCGTGGATCGGCCGGGCGGCGAGCCGGGGGTCGGCGAGGTCGCGGCGGCAGCGTTCGAGCCGCTCGTCGCGGATCCAGGAGGCCACGGTCAGGCCGTGCCGCTGGAAGAGGCGGTGGAGCGAGCGGGTGGAGATGTGGTGGGCCGCGGCGACGGCGTCCGGGGTGAGGCCGGGCTCGTGCAGATGGCGGCGGACGAAGGCCTGGACCCGGAGCAGCAGCGAGCGCTCCCGGCTCTCGGGCGGCAGGGCGGCGACGGTGTCGAGCCGCTGGGCGATGGTGTGGGACAGCAGATCGATCAGCGTGATGGACAGCCGGGCCGCGTCCTGGGGGCCGAACTGCTGCGGATTGTTGGCGACATGGGTGAGGAACTGGGCCAGCAGCGCGGCGAATCCCTCGCCGCCCGGTATGCGGGTCGCCGCGACATGGTCCACCTGCCGCGCGGCCGGCGGCAGGGCCGCCCGGGGCAGATGCAGGAGTAACTGGCGGACCGGGGCCGTGCCCTCGGGGCCGGCCCAGCCGTCGAACGGCTCCGAGGAGCTGTACACCGCCAGATCCCCGGAGCCGAGCAGGGTGTGGCTCCTGAACTGCGACAGCCCCATGTTCCCGGAGAGCGTGAGCGACAGCTGCACAAAGCCGGGGTCGCTGTGCCGGATCAGCCGTGGGGTCCGGGTCACGGTCAGCGTGGGATACGTCATGTCGGAGACCTGGACGTCACCGAGGTTCAGCACGCGGGCCGTGGCCTCGAAGTCCGCCGCCCGGTCGCTGCCCATCGCGGTCGGGATCAGCGTGGAGGCCGTCATGTCGTGCCACCAGCCGAACCGCTCCTCCGGTGTCAGCCATGTCGTCGTCATGCGTGCCATGTCCACGGTTCCCCCTCGGCCCCGCTCATCCGTCGCTGTTCCATAGTGCTCCGCACCGCTCGGCCCCGTTGTCAGTGGCTCGCCCTACCGTGGAAGACGTCCTTATCCACGCTGCGGGCTGCGCGTGACTCGGACGCGAGAAGGCCGGACCCGAACAGCGCGGGTCCGGCCTTCACCGACCCCCAAGGCCAGTCCGGGGCCCCGAAATCTCGTTGCCCGATCCGTCGCGTACGGCATAGAAAGAATCCCGTGATCCGCAAGTACCCGAGGACCCCGCATCTCCAGGGCTCCCGACTCCAGCCCGGCGACGAGGACTTGGCCGCCGTACCGTTCGCCGAGATCGCGGGCCGGTATCTGGTGGTCGAGGAGAAGCTCGACGGTGCCAACGCGGCGATCAGCTTCACTCCGGACGGCGAGCTGCGGCTCCAGAGCCGTGGCCACTTCCTCACCGGCGGGCCCCGGGAGCGCCACTTCTCGCCGTTCAAGGCGTGGGCGGCGCTGGTCCGGGATCTGCTGTGGCCGCGCCTGGGGAGCCGATATGTGCTGTACGGCGAGTGGCTCTACGCCAAGCACACGGTGTACTACGACGCGCTGCCGCACTACTTCAACGAGTTCGACGTGCTGGACCGCGACGAGGACGTGTTCCTGTCCACGGCCCGCCGCCGCGAGCTGCTGGAGGGGCTGCCGGTCCACTCGGTGCCCGTCCTGCGCACCGGGCCGCTCGCCGGCCTGGACGCGCTGACCGCGTTCGTCGGGCCCTCGACCTGCCGTACGGAGGGGTGGCGGGCGGCGCTGCGGGAGACGGCCGAGGCGGGCGGGCTCGACCCCGGGCGGGTGGCCGCGGAGACCGACTCCTCGGACTTCATGGAGGGCCTGTACGTCAAGGTTGAGGAGGACGGCGTGGTGGCGGGCCGCTACAAGTGGGTGCGCCCCGGCTTCCTCACCAGCGTGCTGGACTCCGGCACGCACTGGCTCGACCGCCCGATCGTGCCCAACCGGCTCCGGGACCCGGCGGTGATGTATGCGCGCGCCTGAGGCCCCCTTCCGGGAACTGCTCGATCTGTGTCCCGTGGCGCCGGACTGGACGGTGCCCTGGGAGCGGATCGTCTCGGCGTATCCGTGGATCCGCCGCCTGGCGGGCGTACCGCAGGACGCGGTTCACCACGGCGAGGGCGATGTGGCCACCCACACCCGGATGGCCGCCGAGGCGCTGGCGGGGCTGCCCGAGTGGCGGGCCAGGCCCGCGGCCGGGCGGGAGCTGCTGTTCGCCGCCGTGCTGCTGCACGACGCGGCGAAGCCGGACTGCACGGCCACCGACCCCGAGGGGCGGATCACCGCCCGCGGCCACTCCCGGCGCGGCGAGCTGATCGCCCGCAGGGTGCTGTGGGAGCTGGGGGCGCCGATCGCCTGGCGCGAGCATGTCGCCGCCCTGGTCAGACACCACCAGGTGCCGTTCTGGGCGCTGGAGCGGCCCGACCTGGAGCGCATCGCCTTCCGGGCCAGCCTGCTGGCGAGCAACGACGACCTGGCGGTGCTGGCGACGGCCGACATCCTCGGCCGGATCTGCGGCGACATGGACGCGATGCTGGAGAACGTCGCCCTGTATCGCGAGTACTGCGCCGAGCAGGACTGCCTGACCACCCCGCGCCGGTTCCCCTCCGACCACGCCCGCTTCGAGTACTTCCGCACTCCCGGCCGGGACGCGGACTACGCCGCGTACGACGACACCCCGATGACGGTGACCGTCCTGTCGGGCCTGCCCGGCGTGGGCAAGGACCACTGGATCGGAGCGCACCGCCCCGGCCTGCCCGTCGTCAGCCTGGACGCGCTGCGCGCCGAGCTGGGCGTGGATCCGGCCGCCGACCAGGCCCCGGTGGTGGCGGCCGCGCGGGAGGCGGCCCGGGGGCATCTGCGCGCGGGCGAGCCGTTCGTCTGGAACGCCACCAACGTCTCGCGGCGGCTGCGCGAGCAGTCCGTGGGGCTGGTGGCCGGGTACGGCGGGCGGGTCGAGCTGGTGGCCCTCGAGGCGCCGCCCGCGGTGCTGCGCGCCCGTAACGCCGCGCGGCCCCGGCCGGTGCCCGAGGCGGTCATCGACCGGCTGATCCGCCGCTGGGAGACCCCCGACCCCACCGAGGCACACCAGGTCACCTGGGTCGACACGGCCTGAGCCCGCGGCCGGAGCCGGCTGTCCCAGGGCCGGTGCGCCCCCTGACCTGCGGCCGGTGTGCCCCCTGACCTGCGGCGCGGCCCGGACAGGAATACCGTTCGGGGTGGTCTGGTTGACGCGGGCACGGCCACTGCCGACAGCACGGAAGCAGGTAACGCAGGCATGAGCACCGTTGAACTCACCAAGGACAACTTCGACGAGATCGTCTCGGGGAACGACTTCGTCCTGATCGACTTCTGGGCCTCCTGGTGCGGACCGTGCCGGATGTTCGCGCCCGTCTACGACCGGGCCTCGGAGACGCACCAGGACGTGGTCTTCGCGAAGGTGGACACCGAGGCGCAGCCGGAGCTGGCCGCCGCGTTCGACATCCAGTCCATCCCGACCCTGATGATCGTGCGCGAGAACATCGCCGTCTTCGCCCAGCCCGGCGCCCTCCCCGAGGCCGCCCTGGAGGACATCATCGGCCAGGCCCGCGGCCTGGACATGGACACCGTCCGCGCCTCCATCGCCGAGGAGCAGGCGAAGGCCAAGGCGGCGGCGGGCGAGGCGGGGACGCCGGGCAGCCATGGGTGAGCTGGTGCTGATCCGGCACGGCGAGACCGAGTGGAGCCGGACGGGCAAGCACACCAGCTGGACCGATCAGCCGCTCACCGCGCGCGGCGAGGAGCAGGCCCGCTCGCTGCGCCCGCTGCTCGCCGACCGCAAGGTCGCGCTCGCTCTGGTGAGTCCGTTGAGCCGGGCCGTGCACACGGCCCGGCTGGCGGGCATCGAGGGGGCGCGGATCGAGCCGGATCTGCACGAGTGGGACTACGGCGGCTACGAGGGCATCACCACCGACGAGATCCACCGCACCCGGCCCGACTGGACCCTGTGGACCGACGGCGTCGCCCCGGGCGGGGCCGAGCACCCGGGCGAGTCGCCCGAGCAGATCGGCGCCCGCGTCGACCGGGTGCTCGCCACCGTGGAGCCCGAGCTGCGCGCCGACCGCGGCGATGTGGTTCTCGTCGCCCACGGGCATGTCCTGCGCGTCCTCACCGCGCGCCGCCTCGGGCTGCCGCCGGCCGCGGGCGCGCTCTTCCGCCTCGACACGGCGACCGTCAGCCGGATCGGAACCGAGCACGGCCGCCCGGCTCTTGTCGCGTGGAACGTGGGCTCCGGGTCGTAGGCTCAGGGTGATCACCACCGGCAGGGATCAGCACCGGCAGGGTGATCACCACCGGCAGGGTGATCACCACCGGCGGGTCACTCGTCCAGGTGATTCACTCGGGTGATCCACAGCAGGCTCGCGGAAGTCGATAGAACCCGGTAGAAGTCGGTAGAAGTCGGCGACAGAGGCTCACAGAAGGCAGGAAGCATGGCTACGACGCGCACCGCGCACACCGTCTGGCACGGCAATCTGGTCGAGGGCAAGGGGGCGGTGACCTTCGACTCCTCCGGGATCGGCGAACAGCCCGTCTCCTGGCCGTCCCGCGCCGAGCAGGCGAACGGCAAGACCAGCCCGGAGGAGCTGATCGCGGCCGCGCACTCCAGCTGCTTCTCGATGGCGCTGTCGCACGGCCTCACCCAGGCCGGCACCCCGCCGACGCAGCTGACCACGCAGGCCGATGTCACCTTCCAGCCGGGCACCGGCATCACCGGCATCCACCTCACCGTGGAGGGCACGGTGGAGGGCGTGGACGAGGACACGTTCGTCGCGGCGGCCGAGGAGGCCAAGAAGAACTGCCCGGTGAGCCAGGCGCTCACCGGTACGACGATCACCCTGACGGCGAAGCTGTCCTGACGGCGTCGACACGCTGGAGCAACCCCCAGGTGAACTCCGCCACACAGTGGTGGAGTTCACCTTTTTCGTCCGGGGCGGTGAACGCCAGCCGCCAGCGGGTGGGCGCCGAGCCCTCCATCGGCCGGGCGGGCGCGAAGGCCCCCGCCACCTCGTCCACCGTGCAGGACCAGGGCGCCAGGTCCGCCACCGTACGCAGCGGGGGACCGGCCGCGCCGGGCGCGCGCACCAGCCACTCGTTCCACACCCCGCCGTTCGGGGCGGTCAGCACCTCGAACCGCAGATCCGGCCACAGCGGCACCGGCCAGCTCAGCGCCTCGCAGGTCAGATCGCCGATCCGGCGGGCGGCCTGGGCCTCGGGCGCGCCGAGCACCGAGCGGTAGTGGGCCACCGCCGACCGGCGCCGCGGAGCGCGCCGCATGGCCTGCCAGCGGCGGTTGGCCTCGCGCATCACGGCGCGGCTGAAGCCCAGCTCCCGCAGCGCGTCCTCGACCAGATCCGGGTGGTAGTCGGCCATTCTCCGCAGCAGCACCAGAACGAAGGGGAAAGGCGTGGGGAAGGAGTCGGCGGAGGGGTCGAGCGCGGAGTTCATGGCGCCATCGTGACGCACTCCAGGTCGTTACCCAGGGGTACCAATCCCTGGCCATTGCCTCGAGAAGTCACCCCTGCGTAATCTATGTTCGCGATACCGGCCGCTGGCCGTAATCTCGAACGAATGGTGTCATCTGGACCAGGAGGGGTGGGCGAGCGATATGGGACGCCTGGTGCCCGCGGTAACCCGGGCTCTGGACATACTCGAGCTCTTCCTCGACGGGGACGGCACGCTTTCCGCGCCCGAGATCACCCGTAAGCTCGGGCTGCCCCGCACCACGGTCCATGAGCTGGTGACCACCTTGGCCGCCCGCTCCTACCTGGTGCAAGTCCCCGACCAGCCCGGCCGCTACCGGCTCGGGGTGCGCCCGTACCAGCTGGGCAGCCGTTACGCCGAGCAGCTGGACCTGGCCGCCGAGGGCCGGCAGGTGGCCCGCAGCGTCGCCGAGACCTGCGACGAGACCGTCCATGTCGCCATCCTCGAAGGCGCGGACGTCATCTACATCGCCAAGGTCGACTCCACCCACGCCGTCCGCATGGTCTCCGCCGCCGGCCGCCGGCTGCCCGCCCACTGCACCTCGGTGGGCAAGATGCTGCTCGCCTCCCTCTCGGAGGAGGCCCTGGCGGCCCGGATCCCGGAGGACGCGCCGCTGATCGCGATGACGGACAACAGCATCACCTCCCCGGAGGAGCTGCGCCGCCATCTCGCCGTCATCCGCGAGCGCGGCATCGCGGTCGAGCAGCGCGAGTCCAACCCGGATGTGAGCTGTGTGGCGGCGCCGGTACGGGACTCGACGGGCCAGGTCGTGGCGGCGCTGTCGATCTCCGTGCCGATGATCCGGTGGAGCGAGGAGCGGCAGGAGGAGCTGGCGGAGCTGGCGGCCAAGGGCGCCGGCGAGCTGTCGGCCCGACTCGGACACCGGAGGCGCGGAGCATGAGCGGAACGAACGGCACCGGCACCAGTGATGGGCTCGACGTCGCCGTGCGGGCGATGGCCGAGCTGGGCGAGGGCCCGACCTGGGACGCCGCGGCGCAGCGGCTGATCTGGGTCGACATCCTCTCGTCCCGGGTGCACACCTACGACCCGGCCACCGGTCTGCGCACGGTCCTGGCCACCGAGCAGCACGTCGGCGCCGCCAAGCCCCGGGCGGGCGGCGGCCTGGCCGTCAACCTGCGCGACGGCATCGGCCTGTACGGGGCCGACGGCGCATTCTCCTGGCTGGTCCACGAGGTGGTCCCCGGCCGCCGGGGCAATGACGCGGCCGTGGCGCCGGACGGCTCGCTGTGGGCGGGCACCATGCGCTACGACGAGGCGACGGGCGGCGGCACGCTGTCCCGTATCGCGCCGGACGGCTCCGTCGCGGAGATCCTGCCGGACGTCACGGTCAGCAACGGCACCGGCTGGAGCCCGGACGGCCGCCTCATGTACTACGCCGACACCCCGACCTGCCGGATCGACGTCTTCGACGTGGCGGGCGCGGAGGTCACCGGCCGCCGCTCCTTCGCGCGGATCGAGGACGGCGCGGGCTTCCCCGACGGGCTGTGCGTGGACGCCGAAGGCTGTGTGTGGGTCGCGCTGTGGGACGGCGGCGCGATCCGCCGCTACACCCCGGACGGCACCCTCGACCGGGTGGTCGAGCTGCCGGTGCGCCGACCGACCGCGTGCGCCTTCGGCGGCTCCGGCCTGACCGATCTGTACGTCACCTCGGCCCGGGTCGGGCTCGGCCCCGCCGACCAGCCGCTGGCCGGGTCGGTCCTGGTGCTGGCGGGGGCGGGGCAGGGGCTGGCGCAACCGGCGTTCGAGGGCTGACGAGGCGCCGGGGCTCGGCCCGCCGGGGGCGGACAATTTCGGCCAAGCGGCCCATGCCCGGCGCGAAATCGATCCTTGCACAGGATTCTCACAATCCGCGGTTCCTCCGCTACCCGCCGGGCACATAACCTGCCCGGCGAAATGGATTACTGCCCTTCCTGCCGCCGCCACCTCAACGGCGCTGTGTCCTGCCCCGGTTGTGGCGCATACGCCGGAGCCGAGGAGTACGCGTATCCCGCCGCCGAGGCCGCCGCGGAGGCCGCCGCCGTGGACTGCGGCAGGGACGGTGACGAGGGCGCGGAGGTCGAGCCCGCCCCGGAGCCCGTGGCGGCCTCGACCCGGGCCGACCGGCGCAAGGCCTCCCGCCGGAAGCCGAAGCCCCGCGGCATCGTCGGCGGCCGGGCGCGCCGCGGCCGGGGGCGCCGGGTGACGATCATGGCGTCGGTGCTCGGCCCCATCCTGGCCGCGCTGTTCGTGGCGGAGATCGCCACGGAGGGCGGCATCTTCCATGAGCCCTCGACCACGTCAAGCCCCGACAAGTCGGAGGCGGAGCGCGGCCCGGGCGAGGGGGACTCCAGCGGGCCGAGGGTGCGCGAGAGCGGAGCGCCGGGCGCGGGGCCATCCGCGGGGACGGATGGCCCGAGCGCGGACGAGAACCGGAGCGAGGACGGCGCGTCGGGCGAGGACAAGGCCAAGAAGAAGGCCAAGGACAGCTCGTCGCCCAGCGCCGACGACCCCTCGTCCACCGACGGACCGGACGACCCCTCCGCCACGGCCCCGACCACGGACGGTGGGGGAGCGGGCGGGGGAGGCGGGACCACCCAGTCCCCGACCACGCCGTCCGACCCCGGCACCACCACCTCCGTGCCGACCCAGCCCACGCCCTCGCCCTCGGACACCTGTGACCGCTTTCTGTGGTGGTGCACGTAAGAAGGGCCGGGCCGGGAGCGGCCGGGCCGGGGATCAGGCCGGGGCTGTCCCGACCATCCGCGTGAGCAGGTCGCGCAGCACCGTGCGCTCCTCCTTCGACAGCCCGGCCAGCGGCGCGCGCGCGAAGTCGAGTGATCCGCGCAGCCGGTCGGCGGTCTCTCTGCCCCGGTTCGTCGCGGCGGCCAGCTTGACGCGGCGGTCGGCCGGGTCCAGGCGGCGCTCGGCGAGGCCGCGGGCCTCCAGCCGGTCGATGATCCCCGTGATGTTCGACGGCTCGCACTTCAGCTGCTGCGCTATGTGCCGCATGGGCGTCGGGCCGCGGGACAGCAGCCCGAGCACCCGGGCCTGCGCGCCGGTGAGGGAGTGCTTCGCGGCGGCCTGTTCGTATTCCTCGTGATAGCGAGCGACGATGGTGCCGATGAGTTCGACGACTTCGAGCGTCAGCGGATCAGGAGGTTCGTTACTGGAGGTCATGGGCACCAGGGTACCCACTTATTTGACATCATAAAATATTCAGTCACATGATTGTTTCATCACCTGAAACACTTGGAGGACCCATGCCCGCCACGTCAGAGATTCCCGCCACCGGCCGCGAGTGGCACCTCGTCGCCCGCCCCCAGGGGTGGCCGAAGCCCGAGGACTTCGCGCTGCGCGAGACCCCCGTCACCGAGCCGGGCCCCGGCCAGGTGCTGGTCCGCAACCTGTACATGTCGGTGGACCCCTACATGCGCGGCCGGATGAACGACGTGAAGTCCTACGCCCCGCCGTACAAGCTCGACCATCCGATGGACGGCGGCGCCGTGGGCCAGGTCATCGCCTCCGCCGCGGACGGCATCGCCGTCGGCGACCACGTCCTGCACTTCGGCGGCTGGCGCGAGTACGCGCGGGTGGACGCCAAGCACGCGGTCAAGGTGGACCCCGCCGCGGCCCCCCTCTCCGCCTACCTCGGCGTCCTCGGCATGACCGGCCTCACCGCGTACGCGGGCCTGATCGAGGTCGCCTCCTTCAAGGAGGGCGACGCGGTCTTCGTCTCCGGCGCGGCCGGCGCGGTCGGCAGCCAGGTCGGCCAGATCGCCAAGCTCAAGGGCGCCTCGCGGGTCATCGGCAGCGCGGGCTCCGACGACAAGGTGAGGCTGCTGACCGAGGAGTACGGCTTCGACGCGGCGTTCAACTACAAGAAGGGCCCGGTCGCCGAGCAGCTGAAGGAGGCCGCGCCCGACGGCATCGACGTCTACTTCGACAACGTCGGCGGCGAGCACCTGGAGGCCGCGATCGGCCGCCTCAACGTGCACGGGCGCGTCACCGTCTGCGGCATGATCGCCCAGTACAACGCGCCCGAGCCGCCCGCCGCGCCGCGCAACCTCGCCCTCGTCATCGGCAAGCGGCTGCGCATCCAGGGCATGCTCGTGAACGACCACCAGCACCTTCAGCAGCAGTTCGTCGAGGAGGTCGGCGGCTGGCTGCGCGAGGGCAAGCTGCACTACCGGGAGACGGTGGTCAAGGGCGTCGACAGCGCGGTGGATGCGTTTCTGGGCATGCTGCGCGGTGAGAACACCGGCAAGATGATCGTCTCCCTGACCAACTGACCCCACCGGCCGCCAGGGTTCCCGGGCGGTCCCTGTCCGCACCATGCACGGCCCGTCCACAGTTGAGGCCCCCAGCAAAAGCCGGGGGCCTTGGCATCGTTCGCAGAGTGCGTCAGGGGAGCAGAAGGTTGTTCTGCCCCTCCTGAACACTCCGGGTGAAAAGCCGATAGTCCTTCTCGGAGACGATGGTCGGGCGGATGCTCGGGTCATCAGCATCGTTGGAGTCCCGGATGGCCACGACACCACCGATGAACGCGACCTCCAGGCAATTGTCGCCGCCGTTGCTGTACTCGCTCTTTATCCACGCGGCGTTGGCGAGGTCGACCTGCTTATTCATGCGTAGTGTTCCTTGATCGTATCGATGATGAACTGACGGCTGGCTTCGGAGTCCATCGCTTCGGACTGCAAATGGTCGATGCTGGTTTCATAGCGTCCGATGTGGCTGTCGTCCTCCAGATAGAGGGCTGTTGTCATCGGCTCAACCACTACGACCGGTGGCCCTGCGGGGAAGTGCAGCAGAGTGAACGCGCCGTCGATGCCTGCGTGGGCGCCAGCATCGAACGGCAGGATTTGAATGGTGACGTTGGGATGTTTGTTTGACACATCCAGCAGGTGCTGAAGCTGTACCTTCATCACCTCCGGCCCGCCCACCTTCCTGTGCAGAGCTGCCTCATCGAGGATGCACCAGAGTTGGAGTGGATCCTTCCTTCTCAGCGCCTGCTGCCGATCTATCCGCAGGTTTACGAAACTCTGGATCTCGCGGTCGGTTTGCCATTTACGGCTACGCCGGACGATGGCTTCCGCGTACCGCTTGTGTTGAAGGAAGCCGGGCACGATCAGCGTGTACGTTTCGCTCCTGCGTGCCAGCTCCTCCAGGTGAAGGTATTCGGCGAAAGGATCGCGGATCGAACCCCGGTATTGGTTGAACAGGTTCGACCGTTTCCCTGACGACGCCAGGGTGGCGAGCGCCCGAAGCTCGGCCTTTACCGCGTCGTCTTCGACCCCGTATGCCTCGAAGTAGCTCGGGAGGGTGCTCAGCGGGACACGCTGCTTGCCATTCTCGATTTTGCTCAGCGCAGACTGGCCTGGCAGGCCGATCATCTCGGCCGCCTCGGCCAGATTGAGTGTGCCATCCTCCTTGTCCGGGCGTGTCACAGCCTTGCGTAGAGCCTTGAGCGCCAGACCGAGGCGGCGTCGATGCACATTTGGCTGAGCGTCAGTCATGTTGTCTGCCTCCCTCGACCACGCAGCGTACCGGGCCGCATCGTCTCTGGCATATGCCAATCTTGCTCATCGACACTCTTTCTAGTGAGAAAGCTTGCGAGAAATATTGCTCGTGAGCAACCATGAGAGCACATCGCTGAGGCTGACCCGGTCCACCTGCGCCGGAACGTCCGGACAACGAGAGGCAGTTGGCCGAGAAAGGTGTTGATGATGTCTCACGTCAACGATGGATTGCGCGAGTTCCGGTTGTCCCTCGTGGTCAAACCGAGCGAGTTGCCCGGCGTTCGCCGCATCGTGCGGGCCCACCTGCGGTTATGGGGTCTCCAGGAGCTGATCGAGGACACCTTGGAGATCGCGACCGAGCTTCTGACCAACGTGCACAGACACGCGGGTGGGCGGGCGGTGCTGCTCCTCCAGAGGTCTCCCGGACTGCTGCGCATTACGGTCAGTGATCGGTCGCCGCGCATGCCTGTCGTCAAGCGTCCGGACTGGACGTCGTTGACCGGACGAGGCATGTTCCTCGTCGATGCACTCGCCGACGAGTGGAAGGCGGTGCCTACGGAGACCGGAAAGGATGTCTGCGCCACGCTGACGCTTCCCTCCGGGCGGGCGCTGCCGGTGCTCGCGGAGCTGGCGAGGTGGTCCGTATGAACGCCCCCACCTCACGTGTGAAGAAGACCATCACCCGACTCGTGGAGCGGTTGCTGCAACTGTTATTGCCGCCATCCGGTCGTCACCGTGCGGCCGACTCAGCTGCTGGTTGCCCCGCAGTGCTCGCAGCACAGCACCAGCATGCGCCGACGACGTCGCGTCCGGCGTGGGGACCCGGCGCGTCCGCGCGGCCCATGACGGCGGAACGCGGGAACGGCTCCACCGTCCAGTTCTGCCCGATCTCCAGGCCACCGGGCGGCCACGGGGTCTGCGGGGTGCGGCCCTATGCAGTGGCCCACGAACAGCGCCGCGAGACCTGCCCGCGGGTGGGGCAGGTGTGTGCGTCGCACGGGATGGCGGTGATCCGGTGACCACCGATGACCGCACCACGCCCGTCCCGTCTCCCGGGTGCGTTCTGTGTGCTACCCCCGGCGACTTCGGGCGCCACCATCCCGCCGAGCCGCGTTCGGGCCTGTGTCCCGCGTGTATCGCGGCTGAAAAGCCCACCCGCGACGGTCTTGAGCAGGCAGTCATCATTGTCGCCGGGCAGACCCTCGCAGGGGCTGAAGACCTCGACTTGGCCGACGCCGCCCCGGAGGAACTGGCCTACCATCTGGGCGCGGTGAAGCGGAGCCTGCGTAGCCTCCTCCAGCTCCTCGCGCCGGTCGAGGCAGAGAGAGGCTGCTGATGGCCGCCAACCAGCCGGACCGGGGCGAGCGGCCGAAGATGACGATGCGCGTCTACACCATGGCGCCCGATGGTGTCGTCATCGCGCGGCGCGCGCTCGTGGCCGTGCTCGCAGGGGGGAGCAGCGACGCTTACTCGTTGGGGCAGGCGTGGCCGCCGTGCCAGTGCCCCAGCCACCGCGACCACAACAACCCCGATCGCTTCAAGCAGTCCTGAAACCGCAGTCCGCCCCTACGTTTCGTTCCCGGGGCAGGACATGAGGGCCGTACGCGCTATGTGGCCAGGGTAGTGGCGACGCGCTCGCGGAAGTCCCGTACGGCTGGGATTTCCGTCCGCTCACCCATGCTGACGGCCAGCGCGCGCAGAGGGCCAGCAGCGCGATGGGAGCTGATCTCCTCTGTGATGTCGAGTGCCTGGTGGGCGGTGGCGCAGGCGCGTTCGAGATCGTTCTGGCGCCATTGGGCATCGGCCCGCCGGACGAGGAACAGCGTGTGGGTGCGCACCCGCTCGGCGGGGAACAGGGCTGCGGCCTCGATGAACGTCTCCTCTGCCCGGTTCGGCTGGTTCATGTCCAGGTGGGTGGAGGCGATGGTGCCGAGCAGTTCGCTCCGGTCGAACCAGGCGACCCATTCGGGGTCCTCGCCCGGGGCGTGACCTGCGATGTCCAGGAGAGCGGCGGCCTGGTCGAGGTCGGCGAACGCGACGGGGTTGCTCTGGTGGGCGCGGGCGCGGGCCCGGCGGGAGTACAGCATGGCCTCAACGCGGGGCGTGGTGCGTCCCCGCGCGGCGGAGAGGGCGGCGTTGGTCATGGCTTCGGCGTCGGCCGGGCGGTCGGCATTGTGGGCGGCGATGGACCAGAACGCGAGGATGTGGCTGCCGAGCACGGTGTCCGCAGAGGCGTGGGCGGAGCGCAGAGCGGCATTGAAGATGCCGTCGGCGCAGGTGTCATGAACGTCGAAGATGGCCCAGGCGTGCATCCGGGCGAGGTCGGCCGCGGCAGCGAGCAGGCGGGCGCCATGGGCGTTGGTGTAGCTGCGGTCCTTCAGCAGGCGGACGACGAGTTCGAGGCTGGCGGCAGTCTCGGTCAGGAGCTGGCCACCACCGTCGATGTCATCGGCGTGCCGCAACTGGCGCACACGTTCCTCGATGCGGGCGACTGCCGTTTCGCCCAGGCGGCGGGCTTGGGCGATCTGGCCGGCTGCGGCGGGGTCGGCGGTCAGCCATGCCCACAGTGAGGCGGTCAGGGTGGCGCCGGTCAGCAGGCTGAAGTCTCTGCGGTCCATGGTGATGTCCCTCCCGGACACCTCGGCGAGCGCCTGGATGGCGCCGGATGCGTCCCAGCTGTAGCGGGTGGGCTGCTGGAGCGGATCCAAGGCCAGCCAATGGGGCCAACGGCGTGGATCCACCGCGATCTGGGGGATGTTCAGCAGCTCGGCGATGAGGCGCTGGGTGGGTTCGTCGGGTCGCCGGCTGGCTTCCCAGCGGTAGACGCCGTCCTTGCGGGTGCCAACGGGGGTGCCGCGTTTGGCGCCCAATTCTCGTAAGCGTCGGGCAAGTTCGGGGGCCTTCCAGCCGCGCACGGCACGGGCTCGTACTAACAGGTGCGTCATCAGCCCTCCGGCTTCGGCGTCGGGGCCGAACATGTTGACGGTAGCGGGCGGCTGGGCCCGCTGGAATACCGCCGCCGGGGTGCTCTTGGGGTGCTCATGGCCGCACCCGTACCGCACCCGCCGAACGGCTTCCATTGAATGCGGGACGTCGGGGACCGTGATGCCACAGCCGCCGCAGCACCTCCCCGGCCGGACGCCGGGGAACCGAAGGTGGGCTGCGGAACCCCTGAATGGGAGGCAATCCGATGGATGACGAGACGTATGTTCCGATCCTCGCGGTCACCGGCTACATCCCGGCCGTTGTGACCGAGTTCGGCACCGTCACTGGCGCCACGCTCGGCAACAAGCAGCACGACCCGGCCGACGACACCCAGTACTGGAACGCCAAGTAACCCGGCGCTGACCAGGAGCTGAGGTCGGCGCCCGGGGCGGCCATGACGACGGCTGGCCGCCCCGGGCGCACCCATTCTCCGCAGGACATTCGGCAGGGAGGCCAGGATGAACCGCTTCGTCATCGGGAGATCCGCCACCAGCACCACGCCGCCGGCCCTCGCGCCGCGCGGCGGAACCGAACTCCTCGCCCTGCCCCATGGCCGGGTGTGGACCGTGGGCCACGCCGCAGGGGAGCGCGCCGTCACCGAATCGCCGGGAGAGAAGGGGGTGTGGCTGATGACGGCTGGGCACTGCCTGGCCACTACGGCGGAACGCAGCGCGGCACTCGCCGCCGGTTGCCGGGGCGACTTGGAGCCCGCGCTGTCTCTGCCCGGCTCCCACCTCACTCTGCTGTGCACAGGCAACGAGACACGGGTGTTCGGCGATGGGGCCGGTGTTGTCCCGCTGTACTGGCTGGCGCACGACCGCGGCGTGTGGTGGGCGACGGCGGCCACTCCGCTGGCCACGCTGGCCGGCGCCACGCCCGATCTGGCCTGGCTGCTGGCGGATTTGACTCTCGCCGGTGTGGACTATCGCTTGGAGACCGCGCACTTCGAGGGCGTGCGCCGGGTACCGCCGGGCAACGCGTTGGTGCTCCGGGGCCCCGCCGCACCGGACGTGGTTCCCCTCCCGGCCGGGCCGACCGCGCTGTCGCTCGGTGAGGGCGCGCGTCGGCTGCGGGAAGCGCTCACGGAGGCGGTCACCCGACGGGCGCAAGCCACCGAGCGAGTGACGACCGACCTGTCCGGCGGGGTGGACAGTAGCTCGGTCACCTGCCTCGCGGTGCGCGAGCGGCCGACGTTGGCGATCACCTACACCGACGCCCGGATGGCCGAGCACGACGATCTCCTCTACGCCCGCCGCATCGCGGCGGAGATCGGCGGCATCACCCACCGGGTCATCGACGCCCGCGACGTCGAGGTGAAGCATTTCGACGGCCTGGAGGACCCCGACGTCCTTCCGGCCACCGACCTGCCGTCGATGTCGCTCGGTGTGCTGTCCATGCTCTCCGCTCGGCTGGTCGCGGTCGCGGACTACGGCTCCGGTGCGCACCTGACGGGGCGCGGCGGGGACAACGTCCTCGGGGCCGCCAGCAGTCACCGGGTGGTCGCCTTCCTCGCCGGCCGCCGCCTTGAGGCGTTCCGGCGCGCGAGCGGCTTCGCGCGTGTCTCCCGGATCGAGCCGTGGCGGGCCTGGCGGCAGCTCGCCGCCACGGCGGCCACCTCCTACCCCTGCGCGCTTCAGCGCCTGGCCGACCGGCTCGCCGAGCCGTTCCCGGCCGTCTGGCGCCCTGCCCCGGTTGACGCGCTGGCGTGGTGCTCGGCCACGGCCGCCGCCCGCTGGCTGACCCCGGCAGGCCGCCGCGCCGTGGCGGATCTGGTCACCTCCCGCGTGCCGCGCGCTGCCGGGCATACCGCACCGGGCGCGCTGCACGACCGGCTCGATCTGGAATGGATGGCCGGCGAGCACGCCACGTTCGACGCCATCGCCCGCCAGCTGTGGGGTGTCCCGATCCACGCCCCGTTCCTGGACACGACGGTCACCGCTGCCTGCCTGGCGATCCCGCCCTTCGAGCGGACCCGGCCGGGGGTCTACAAGCCGCTCGCGCGGATCGCGCTGGCCCACCTGGTACCGGACTGGCTGCTGACCCGGCAGACGAAGACCTTGTTCACCACGAGCGTGTTCGACGGGCTGGCCGCCAATGCCCCCGCGCTGCGGCGCGTCATCGCCGGTTCGCAGCTCGCCGCGTCCGGACTGCTGGATGCTCGCCAGGCCGCCGCCGACCTGGAGTCCGGCATCGCCGGGGCGTCCGCCCCGCTGGGCGCACTGCACGCCCTGATCGTCGCCGAACTGTGGCTCGCCCGCCTCGCCGCCACAGCGGCGCACGCCGCGTGGTGGCAGCCCGCACCCGAAGGGAGCATCCCGTGCCCCTGACCGGGACTCCCTGGCTCTACACCGCCCGGCTGCCTGGCGGCGGCGCGGCGGTGATGGACGTCCGCGCCGGCCGGGGCCGGTGGCAGCACCTCAACGCCACCGCCGCCTTGCTGTGGCACCGCGTCGTTGAGGGCACCGCGCCCGAACAGGCCACAGAGGAACTGACCGCCACGTTCACCGGCGAGGGCGCCGACCCGGCCGTGGTCCGCGCCGATCTGGCCGCCCTCGTCGCCCAGTTACGCGAGCTCGGCCTCCTCGACAGCCAGGTTGCCCCAGCACCCAAGCACGAGGACATGCAGATCCGCCCCGCACTCCCCGTCGACATACTGTTGGGTGCGGCCGATCGCGCCGCCGCCGCCCTGGCGCTGGCCGCCGCCCTGCTCCTGCTGCGCTGCACACCCATCCGGGCCAGCATCGCCGCCGCCCGCACTGTGGCCCGCCTGCCGCTGCGCCCGGCCGACCCCGAGCGTGCCGACCGGTTGTTCGCGGCCGTGCGCCGCACCGCTCGCGCCTGGCCCGGTCGCGCGGCCTGCCTGGAGGAGTCCCTCGCCTGCTACTTCGCCGCCGCACTGCGCGGCTGGGGCGTGGCGTGGGTGATCGGCGCCCGGACCGCTCCGGCCGGCGCGCACGCCTGGAACGAAACGCACGGCCAGGTGATCGGCCAGGACTCAGACGACCGGGTATGGCCCTATGCCCCCGCGCTGCGCATCCGCTATGTCGGCGGCCAAAAATAGGAAACTCATTCGCCACCCTCCACCAGGACGGCAGACCGTGACACCCATTCGGGGGAGTCGTTGGCGCAGGCGTGACGACCTCTACAGCCCCCGAGACCCCTCCCGCCCCGGTCGACAAGCTGCAAAAGCGCCGCGCCCGCCGCCGGCCCGAGGGCGTGATCATCCCCCGGTACACCGTCAGCGGCGAGCGGCACGACGACGCGCTCGAAGCCTCCTGGTGGACCATCGCCCGCCGCCTGCCCCGCCTGTCCGGCATCGCCATCCGACTAGCCTGGCAGGCGGCTCCGCGCGCCGTGCTGCTGACCTGCCTGCTCCAGTTCGTATCCGGGGCCGTCACCGCGCTCGGCCTGTACGCCACCACGAGCGCGCTCACGCCGCTGCTCGCGGCCGGGCCGACCGGTGTGCGGGTACGCGAGGCGCTGCCCGCGCTGATCGCCGTTACTCTCGCCGCCTGCGCCCGCTCAATCGTCGCGGCGCTCACCGTCGCCACCACCGCACGTATTGGCCCGCGTGTGGACGGCATCGCTGAGACCCGCTACCTGGAGGCCACTACGAAGGTGCCGCTGGCCGCGTACGACGATTCGGCGTGGTCCGACCAGTCCGAAGCGGCTTCCCGGGCCGCGAAGGACGCACATTTGTTGGTGGAGGCGCTGACCACCGTTACCACTGCACTGCTGTCGATCGCCGCTGCCGCAGGCGTCCTCGCGCAACTGCACCCCGTGCTGCTGCCGCTGTTGCTGCTTGCCGCGATCCCCCGCGGCTGGGCCGCTGTGCGCGCCGCCCGCGCCACGTACTTCGCCGACCGGCACACCCTTGCCGACAGACGCCTGCGGCACTCCGTGATCTTCGAGACGTCCAGCCGGGAGAACGCGCTGGAGGTCCGGGCCTACACGCTGCGGGTGTGGCTGCTGGGCCGGTTCCGTACCGTCGCCGCCCGCTTGGAGGACGCCGCTGCGATCATGGGTCGCACCACTGCCCATTACCAGCTCCTCGGCGACGCCGTCGCCGGCACCGCCACTGGTGCGGTGTACGCCACGCTGCTGTGGCTCACCGCGAACGGCCATATCCCCCCAGCCGCCGCCGGCACCGCGTTCATCGGCGTCCAGACCAGCGGGCGCCTGTTGATCGGCCTCGTCCAGGGCGCCAACACCACTTACAAGACCGGCCTCTACCTCGGTGATTGGGACGCCTTCCTCACCGACACCACCGCCCGCACCCACCTCCCCGACCAGCCCGAGCCCGTGCCCGCCGAGCCGAAGGTGATCGAGGCCCGCAGCGTCACTTTCCACTACCCTGGCAGCGAACTGGCTGCCTTGCGGAACATCAGTGTCCGCGTCCGCCGCGGCGAAGTCCTGGCCATCGTTGGCGCGAACGGCTCGGGCAAGTCCACCCTCGCCAAGCTCCTGGCCGGCCTCTACACCCCCACCGAGGGAACGGTCACCTGGGACGGCACCGACATCTCCCGTACCGACCCCGAACAACTCTGGCGACGTCTGGCGATGCTGCCGCAGGACTTCAGCCGCTGGCCGGTCACCGCCCGGGAGAACATCACCCTCGGCCAGGGCCACCAGGACGAACACAGCATCACCGCCGCCGCGGTGGCCTCCGGCGCGGACATCGTCCTTGACTCCCTGCCCGACGGCCTGGACACCAACCTCGCCCCTTCCTGGTGGGGCGGGCGCGACCTCTCCGGCGGCCAGTGGCAGCGCATCGCTGCCGCCCGCGCCTTCTACCGCAACTCCCCCATCCTGATCTGCGACGAACCCACCTCTGCCCTCGACCCCCTCGCCGAGGAAGCCGTTTACCAGCGCATTCAAGCGCTCAGCGAGGGCCGGACGGTCATCCTGATCAGCCACCGGCTCGGCGCCACCCGCTCCGCCGACCGGATCATCGTCCTGGACGGCGGGGAGATCAGTGAGGAAGGCACCCACGACTCTCTGGTCGACCGCGACGGGGGGACGTACGCGGCCATGTGGCGAGCCCAGGCCGACACCTATGCCAGCAGCCCGGCCTGACCACGGCTTCAAGCTCACAGTCGGCCCGGCGCAGATCGAACACGGCCGTGTCCTCGCGACTGGCTCCCCGCACCCTGACCGCACGTGAAGTTCCTGGCATCCGTTCCGCTCCGCCGAAAGGATGCTGCCGCCTAGCCGGTCCCCGGCCGGCGAGGAGCGAGGCGTCCAGCGCCCACTCCCCGCCGGTCCCGCAGTCCCCGACGCTCTCGTCCGGGAGCCGCACCGACGCCGACTCGTCCGCGCCGTCCGTCGCCCCGTCGCGCGGGTACCGGACCGTCAGATCTCCCAGATCGAACATCCGTTACCCACCTCGCTCGCCCGAAATTGACCTGATCGTCGTTCGGTATACCGGCACACGTCTGGCATTCCGGTAAGCGCATCGGCCCGGACGGTAAGCGCTTGCTCCGGAGTGGGTCAAGAGGTGAGGCGAGTCGTGTTCAAAGCGTTGACGTGCACTCCTCAGCGGCTTATGTTCCCGTCCGAAGTTACGAGCGGCATTCGAAATAGCGAACAGCGCTGCCTGGGCAGCAGGAATGAGCCGCAATGCAACGATCCTCCCCGAGCCGCCGCGGCGTGCTCTCCGGGCTCGGCGCGCTCGCCGCCGCCGGGGCCATGGGCGCGGGCGCCACCGGCTGCGCCGCGCCCGCAGCATGCTCACCGGGCTGCGCGGGCAAGACCCGGCTGCGCTACTGGCACCTCTTCGGCGGCGGCGACGGCGTCAACATGAACGCGATGCTGGACGCCTACCGCGCGGCCCATCCCGCGATCGGCCTGGAGGCCGCCACGCTCCAGTGGGGCTCGCCGTACTACACCAAGCTCGGCATGGCGGGCGCGGGCGGCCGCGCGCCCGAGGTCGCGGCGCTGCACCTGGCCCGGCTCGCGGGCTTCGCGCCCGGCCGCCTCCTCGACGCCTTCGACCTCGACCTGCTCGCCGACCACGGCGTGACCGCCGCCGACTTCCCCGAGGACATCTGGAAGCGCGGCGCGGTCGGGGGCAAGCAGTACGCCATCCCGCTCGACACCCACCCCATGGTGCTCTTCTACAACACCGAGGTGTGCGAGAAGGCCGGGCTGCTCGGCGGCGACGGCAAGCTCAGGCCCATCCACGGCGCCGAGGAGTTCACCGCCGCCCTGCGCGCCGCCAAGAAGGCCACCGGAGCGCCGGGGCTGGTCACCGAGACCATCGGCGGCGATGTCATCGGCCCCTGGCGGGTGTTCTCCACCTTCTACTCCCAGACCGGCGGGAAGGTCCTGTCCGCCGACGGCCGCCGCCTCGCCCTCGACGACGCGAAAGCGCTCAAGGTGCTGGAGTACATGGCCATGCTCGCCGACGAGGGACTGTGCCCCCGGCGGGTCGACTACCCGGGCTCCGTCGGCGTCTTCAACGGCGGCAAGACCGCCTTCTACCTCAACGGCGAGTGGGAGATCAGCTCCTTCCGCACCACCAAGCTGCCGTTCTCCATGACCCGCGTGCCGGCCCTCTTCGGCCGCCCCACCGCCCAGGCCGACTGCCACTCCTTCGTCCTGCCCCACCAGACCGACCGGGGCGGCGAGACCAACGAAGCGGCCCATGAGTTCGTGGCCTGGATGCTGAAGCACACCGTCGAGTGGGCCAAGGGCGGACATGTGCCGGCCTATCTGCCGACGCTGGAGAACCCCGCGTATCTGAAGCTCCAGCCGCAGTCCGAATACCGCTCGGTCGTCAACGACGTCGCGCTCGACGAGCCCGCCTGGTTCGCCGGCTCCGCCTCCCTCATGTGGATCGAGCTCGGCTCGGCCTTCTCCGGGGTGTTCACCGGCTCCCGTTCGCCCCGGAACGCGCTGAACGAGGCCAAGGCCCGGCTGCGCGAGCTCCTCGACACCCCCAACCCCTTCGGAGGTGCGAAATGAGCGCGCCGACCGTCACCGCGCCCCCGCCCCGCTCCTCCGAGAGCACGGCCATCACCCCGCCCAGGACCGTGCGCCGTCACTGGACCGAGCACGGGCTGGTCTTCGTCGGGCCCTTCCTCCTCGTCTACGCCCTCTTCCTCCTGTGGCCGCTGCTCTACGGCGTCAAGATGAGCCTCGGCGACGACAACATCACCGGCACCGACAGCCACTTCATCGGCTTCGACAACTACGCCGAGGCCCTCCAGGACCCCGATGTGTGGTCCTCGCTGTGGAACACGGTCTGGTTCACCGTCCTGTCCACCGTCCCCCTCGTCCTCGTCGGCCTGGGCATGGCGCTGCTCGCGCACCATCTGCGCGTGGTCCAGTGGCTGTGGCGGCTGAGCTGGTTCGCGCCCTTCCTGCTGCCGTCCGGGGTGGTCGGGCTGCTCTTCATGTGGGTGATCTTCCCGTCCGACTTCGGCTTCGCCGACCAGGCGCTGGCCTCCCTCGGTCTGCACCCGGGGATCGGCTGGCTCACCGACGAGCGCTACGCCATGCTGTCCATCGTCCTGACGACCGTCTGGTGGACCGTCGGCTTCAACTTCCTGCTGTACCTCGCCGCGCTCCAGGCCATTCCGCAGCATCTCTACGAGGCGGCGGAGCTGGACGGCGCGGGCGCCTGGGCCCGGCTGCGCCACATCACCCTGCCGTTGCTTCGGCGCACCACGGGCGTCGTGCTGGTGCTCCAGATCCTGGCCTCGCTGAAGATCTTCGATCAGGTCTACATCATGACCGCCGGCGGCCCGGACGAATCCACCCGCCCGATCCTCCAGTACGTCTACCAGACCGGCTTCACCGGCTACCGCATCGGCTATGCCTCCGCCGTCTCGTATCTCTTCTTCGCCCTGATCGTGATCGTCTCCCTGGTCCAACTGCGGCTGACCCGCCGCTCGAGTGAGGAGGGTGCGCGGTCATGAGCGCGGAGACAGTGGAGACAGTGGAGACAGCTGGTCTGAAGGACGGCGCGGAGCGCAGGGTCCGCTGGGCACCGGGGCGGCTCGCCATGCTGCTGGTCGCGCTCGGGCTGGTGGTGGTGTGGCTGCTGCCGCTGGCGTGGGCGGTGGCCACCTCCCTCAAGCCGGAGGGGGAGACCACCACGACCCCGCTGAAGTGGATCGGCTCGACGATCACCTTCGACGCGTACCGCGAGGTGTGGAAGTCCGGCGACATCGCGCAGTGGATGTTCAACTCCGCCTATATCTCGGTGATGACGACCGTGCTGACCGTGGTGCTGTGCGCCATGGCCGCGTACGGCTTCTCGCGGACCGAGTTCCGCGGCCGCAAGGTGCTCTACGGTCTTGTGCTGGCCGGGATCATGGTGCCGCCGCAGGTGCTGATCGCCCCGCTGTTCGCGGAGATGGTCTCCATGGGGCTCGTCGACACCTACTGGGGCGTGATCCTGCCGCAGGTCGCCGTGCCCGCGATGGTCTTCATCCTGGTGAAGTTCTTCGACGGGGTGCCGCGCGAGCTGGAGGAGGCGGCGTTCGTGGACGGGGCGGGGCGGTGGCGGGTCTTCTGGACCATCGTGATGCCGCTGTCCCGGCCGGTGCTCGCGGCCGTGGCGATCTTCACCTTCATCTCGACGTGGAACAACTTCCTGTGGCCGTTCCTGGTCACCACCGACCCGAACGGGATGACGCTGCCGGTGGGGCTGGTCAACGTCCAGTCCTCGTACGGGCTGCGGTACGCCCAGATGATGGCCTCGGTCGTGATCGCGGGCCTGCCGCTGCTGGTGGTCTTCACCCTCTTCCAGCGCCAGATCGTCCGCGGCGTGGCCCACACGGGCCTGGCGGGCCAGTGAGTGTCCCCCCACGGGGTGGGTCCGGTCCGCCCGGCCCGGCAGACCGCCGGGCGGACCGGACCCACCGGCGACGCTCAGCTCCCCAGCACCACCGTGGTCAGGGACCGCGCCGGAAGCTCGACGCCCAGCCTGCCGTCGCGGACGGCCGCCGACCCGACCCGGCTCAGCGAGTGCGTCTCGTCCGTGCGGTACACCGAGCCGCGCGCGGAGCCGCCCGCACCGCCGCCCGTCAGCGCGTAGTCCGCCCGCACCGCGTCCGTCCCCGTGTTGAGGATCTCCAGCACCCGCGCCCCGTCCCGGTTCCGGAACGCCGTGACCTTGACGCCCTCCGCCCCGGACGACGCGGCCACCCGCACCGCCCCGGGCCGGATGAACCTGCTGTACGCGGCCAGGGCCCACAGCCGCTTGGAGACGTGGTAGTCCGCCCCGTCCAGCTGGATCAGCCCACGCGTCGCCCCGATCGACGCGCCGAACCAGTACACATACGCGCTGGCGCGGGCGTCCGCGAGCGTGGTGTGGATGGCCTCCGCGACGGCCAGCCCGTCGTAGCCGGAGCCGTCGTCCCAGGCCTCGTTCCAGGTGGCGCCGTTCGGGCTCCACTCGGACATCCAGGTCCGGCGGTCGGTCGGCAGCGGCTGGTCGGAGGGGGTGACGTACGGGTGGCCGGTGTGCACCCCGACATACGCCGCGGCCCGCGGATCCGCCTCGATCGCCGCGGTCAACTCCGCCTGCTGGTCCCATCCGGCGGCGTCGCAGCACACCAGGTTGAGCCCGGCGCGCCGCACGGTCGGCCCGAGCGCCTTGACCGTCTCGACCGCCTGCTCGGGCGTGAACTGCATGGAGGCGTACGACGTGGCGAGGTCCGGCTCGTTGGTGAAGCCGAGGTCGGTGATCCGGACGCCCTCCTGGCGGTAGAACTTCGCGTACTGGACGAGGTAGTCGGCGTAAGGCCGCCGCCACTCGGGCTTGAGCGTCCCGCCGTTGGCATCCGTGCCGTTGGTCTTCATATAGCCGGGCGCGCTCCAGGCGTCGGCGTAGAAGCGCTTCACGCCGTACGCCTTCGCCTCCTTCGCCAGCCACACCTGGCCGCCGTCGTCGCCGTCCCACTCATAGCGCGGGGTGGCCTCGGGGCCGCCCGGGTCGGTCGGCTGGATCGACTTCATGTGGTCGTACACCTCGTCCGAGGACGAGCCGATGCCCAGCCGCAGAATGCTCAGACCGGCCCCGGACTTCCGGTCCAGCAGCAGGTCGAGCACCTCCCGCTGGTGTTCGGGGGTCAGCCCGCGCGCGCCGTGCATGATGTCGGCGCGCTGGAAGGCCTGCGAGAAGCCGAAGCCGTCGATGGGCTGGAGGCGTTGGCCGAAGTCCACCCGGCCCGAGGCCCCCGCCGCGGGGCCGTCACCGGCATGGGCCTCCGGTACGGTCGCCGCCGTGCCCAGGAGGGCGACGGCCAGCGCGCCCGTCACGGCGGCGCGCATCAGCTTGGTCACGAGAGCGTCCCTTCCTCTGCCTCCGAAAAACTTCCGGAAGGTCACCGAAACGTCCGGGGGAAAGTAGAGGCGGCTGAGGGGCTAGTCAATCCCCCGGGACGAGGGAGGTGTTGAGGCCACCGATCGCGCCATGTACGGCCATGTGTTTCGGAGGGGCACCGAAAACATTCCGAAGGAGAGCCGAATGATCCATGCCATGTTCGCGTATGCGCGCACAGGCGGCCGGCGCATCGCCGTCCTGGCGGCCGCCGCGACCCTCGCCCTGCTGCCGACCAGCGCCTCCGCCTACCCCAACCCGGGCCTGGTGACGGGCGACATCGTCGTGCACGACCCCACCATGATCCGCGCGAGCGACGGCACCTACCTGCTGTACTCCACCCACGGCGGCCTCGAGGCCCGTACCTCCACCGACCGGATCGCCTTCAGCCGCTCGGGGAACGCCTTCAACTCCCCGCCGTCGTGGTGGAAGAACTACTCCTCGAGCAATGACCCCTGGGCGCCCGACATCTCGCACCAGGGCGGCAAGTACCTGATGTACTACGCCGTCTCGTCCTTCGGGTCCAGCAACTCCGCGATCGGGTTCGCCACCTCGTCCAGCGGCAAGGCGGGCACCTGGACCGACTACGGCATCGTGCACTCCACCACCGGCAGCAGCAACTACAACGCCATCGACCCCAACCTCTTCGTCGACGGCGACGGCAAGTGGTGGCTGTCCTTCGGATCCTGGTGGTCGGGGCTGAAGATGATCCGGATCGACCCGTCCTCGGGCAAGCAGTACGCGGGCGACAAGACCGTCTACAGCATCGCCTCCCGGCCCACCGGCACCAAGGCGGTCGAGGGCCCCACGGTCGTCAAGCGCAACGGCTACTACTACCTGTTCGCCTCGTACGACACCTGCTGCGCGGGCACCAGCTCCACGTACAAGATCAAGGTCGGCCGCGCCACCAGCCCCACCGGGCCGTACCTCGACAAGAACGGGGTCAACCTGATGAACAACGGCGGCTCGGTGGTCCTGGAGTCCCACGGCCGCTACATCGGCCCCGGCGGGCAGTCCGTCATGAGCGATGTCGACGGCGATCTGCTCGTCTACCACTACTACGACGGCCAGGACAACGGCACGCCCAAGCTCGGCGTCAACCTCCTGAACTGGAGCGGAGGCTGGCCGACCGCGTACTGATACGTCCCAGGTTGGCATGAACGTGACGACAACGGGGGGTGTATCGACGGCAAATCTGGAGACGGAACATCAAGGCCGGTCCACTCATGGTCAACGACGTCCGCCGCTCACCTCGGCACCCTGAAGAGGTGACCGAGCAAAGGAGACGGACATCATGAACATGCGCAGACGCGTGGGTCTCACGGGAGCCGCCCTGGCCGCCCTGGCGGTTCCCTTCCTGGCCCCGTCCACGGCCTCCGCCGCCCCCGGGTGGCAGCACATCGGAACCTCCGGCTTCGCCTACTGGAACTCCGGCATCTACGTCAGCGAGCCGGTCGAGTCGGGTGGCGGGAGCTTCCAGGCCTGCGTCTTCAGCGATGCCGGCAGCAAGTGGTACCAGCTGTACGAGTACGACCCGTCCAACGCCGACGATCCGATCGGCGGCAAGCGCTACCAGGTCGAAGGCGGTTGTGAGACCTGGGACGGCATCGACGCGTATGTCGACGGTGACAACAACAAGGCCGAGCTCTTCCTGCGCACCGACGACGGACGGGCCTACAAGGTCGACTACTACGACTGAGCTACCGCCCGTCGCGCCCCCGCCCTCGTGAACGCGAGGGCGGGGGCGCCACGGCCAACACCCGACAGAAAGCAGAGCACTTCATGTCGCAAGACCGCACCTGGAACAGACGCCGGTTACTGAAACTCGGCGGCGGTGCCGCGGCGGGCGCCGCGCTCGGCCTGGGGGCCAAGGTGGCCACCGCGAGCGAGGCCGCCCCGACCGCCGTACCGACGTCCTCGCGCTTCGACCTGACCGAGCCCTCGTACGACCTGTTCCGCCACGCACGCCTGCACGACGCGAGAGTCCAGCAGTCGTTCTGCTTCGACAACGTCAACCGGCGCCTGTTCGTGGCCCAGCTCAAAGACGGCTCCGCGGACAGCAGCGGCGACCTGTGCATCACCCAGCTGGACTTCTCCGGCAATGAGCTCGGCTATATGTATCTGCTCGGATTCGGGCACGCCGTGTCCATCGCCGCGCAGCCCGTGGGCACCAGCACCTATCTGTGGACCGAAGTGGACGTCAACAGCGGCGCCCGCGGCAAACGGCTGGCCCGCTTCCGCTGGAGCAGCGGGACGACCCTCTCCAACACCTCCTCCGCCCTGACCAAGCACTCGCCCGTCTCCGACGCGACGGAGACCACCTGCGCGATCGACCCGGTGAACAGCCGGATGGCGATCCGCTATCTCAACACCGCGGGCAGCAGGCGGTACGCGATCTTCAACGTGAACGAGGTCGCGGCCGGCAACTACAGCAACCGCCTCGCGGACTTCGCCCAGCCCAGCGACTCCGCCACCTTCCAGGGCTACACGCTCTACGGAAGCTACGTCTACCAACTGACCGGCACCGCCTACAGCGACACCAACCCGTCCCCCGGCAACGCCTACACCTCCAGCGTCAACGTCAACACCGGCGCGCTCACCCAGCGAGCCTTCACCGGGGCGGGCTCGACGCTCACCTACCGGGAGCCCGAGGGGATGGGGGTGTACCGGACGGCCGCGGGGGAGGTCCGGCTGTTCCTCGGCTTCGCCTCCGGCGAGGCGGGCGACCGTCGTAGCAACCTCTTCTACAAGAACGTGCTCGTCTGAGCCGGTCCCCCATGGGCCGGGCTCGCGCCCAGCGTCCCGTCACGGTAGTCGCTGGGCGCGAGCCTGTAGACCGCGCGGAAGGCGCGGGTGAAGGCCGCGTGGTGGGGGAACCCCCAGCGGGCCGCGATGCGATGGATGGGGACGGCGCGCCGCGCCGGGTCGGCCAGCTCGCGGCGGGCGCGCTCCAGGCGCTGGTGGCGGATCGACGCGGAGACCGTGGTGCCCTGGGCGCGGAAGAGCCGGTGCAGATAACTGACCGAGATGTGATGCGCGGCGGCGACGGCTCCCGGAGTCAGCTCGGGATCGCCCAGGTGCTGCCGGATGAAGGCCTGGACGCCCAGCGACAGGGCCCGCTGCCGGGTCTCCGGCGGCAGCGCGGCGTCGAGGTCGAGTTGGTGGGCCAGCACCGCCGACACCAGATCGATCAGGACCGCCTCCAGGCGGGGGCCGTCGGACGGCCCGTAGGAGCCGCTGTCCTCGGCGAGGCGGATGAGGAACCCGGCGAGCAGGGCGCCCACGCCCTCCCGTGCCGACAACGTCCGGGTGACCAGCCGGTCGACCCGGTCCAGGGGCAGCGGCAGGAGCCGCTTGGGGATCTCCAGCGCCACCGCACGGGCGCGCCCCGGGGCCAGCACATGCACCTCGTACGGCCGCGAGGAGTCGACGATGTGCATCTCCTGGGCGCCGAGCACGCCCTCCCGGCGGTCCTGGACGACCCTCTTGGTGCCCTGGAGTACATAGCTGAGGTGGTAGACCTCCGGATCGCACTGCCGGATGTGTCCGGGCGTCCGCAGCATGCCCATGGGCCGCATGCCCGTGGGCCATACGTCGGCGGCGCCGAGCCGCATCAGGCGCATCTCCGCCCAGTAGTCGTCGGTGTGGTCGCTGGTGATCTCCGCGGGCGCCGCCGCCTTGGTCCTGGTCAGGACTTCACGCCATAACTCGAACCGGTCAGCCGTCGGCACGGTATCGGTCCGGAACACCGTCTCGATCATCGTTTCCCCCACAGACACGAGATCCGGATGCCAAGGGTAAAAGACTGGCAAACGGAACAAGGGGGAGGTGTGAGCGGAACCGGCCACGGGGTCGTTTGCCGAACCGGCAACAGGGCTCGCGGCGGGGCGGCATCCGGCGCAGGATCGCCGCAACGAGCCGCCGCGCCCGGCACCTGGCAGATCGGGCGGCCGGCACATCGCAGTTCCGGACGGAGAAGTCATGTCGCAGCCCGCCCAGGCCATGGACGTCACCCATCGCATGGTCCCGACCCCCGCAGGCAGGATCCACCTGGTGGAGCAGGGCACCGGGCCGCTGGTGCTGCTGGTGCACGGCTTCCCGGAGTCCTGGTACTCCTGGCGCCGTCAGCTGCCGGCGCTGGCCGCGGCCGGGTACCGCGCGGTCGCCGTCGACGTGCGCGGCTACGGGCGGTCCTCGAAGCCGGAGAGCGTGGCCGCGTACCGGATGCTCGACCTGGTCGAGGACGGCGCCGCCGTGGTGCACGCGCTCGGCGAGGACACCGCGGTGATCGTCGGCCACGACTGGGGGGCGACCATCGCCGCGAACTCCGCCCTGGTCAGGCCCGACGTCTTCCGCGCGGTCGGCCTGCTGAGCGTCCCCTACGCCCCGCGCGGCGGACCGCGGCCCAGCGAGATCTTCGCGGGGATGGGCGGGGAGGAGGAGTTCTACGTCTCCTACTTCCAGGAGCCCGGCCGGGCCGAGGCCGAGATCGAGCCGGACGTCCGCGGCTGGCTCGGCGGCTTCTACGCCGCCCTGTCCGGCGACACCATGCCCGCGCCCGGCACCCCCGACCCGCACTTCGTGAGCCGCGGCGGGACGCTGCGCGACCGGTTCCCCGCGGACCGGCTGCCCGCCTGGCTCGGCAAGGACGACCTCGACTTCTACGCCGGAGAATTCGAGCGGACCGGGCTCGGCGGCGCCCTGGGCCGCTACCGCAACATGGACCGGGACTGGGAGGACCTCGCCGACTTCGACGGCGCCCCCATCACCCAGCCGTCGCTGTTCCTCGGCGGCGCCCTGGACGCCTCCACCACCTGGCTGACCGCCGCGATCGACGCCTACCCCGCCACCCTCCCCGGCCTGCGCTCCTCGCACATCCTCGACGGCTGCGGCCACTGGATCCAGCAGGAACGCCCCGAGGAGGTCAACCGCCACCTGACCGACTGGCTCGCCTCCCTGCCCGCCCGACGGCGTAGCCCCGGGCGCTCGGGGTACCTGGAGGGTCCGTCCGCTGACGAAGGGAACCGGCAGTGACTGACCGACGACTGGAAGCGCCCGGGAACCATGCCCACGCCGTACCGAGGGATCTGCCGGACCAGCAGGTACACGACGGTCCGGACCCGCTTGATGTGGGTGGCCTGGATGTGGGCGGCCCGGACTGGGGCGGCCCGGACTGGGGCGGCGGTGCGGGCCGATACGGAGCACCGGACGGCCGCGACGACGGCGCGCATCCGACTCCGGACGAGCCATCCGGGTGAAACCGCGCAAAAGCTGCGAACATGAATGTAGGGACAATCGATCAGCTCAGCGCATCAGTGAAGAAGGTGCCCGCCATGGCCAACGTGGAATGGCACGCCGAGCATGTCCTGGTGACCCTCACCGGAATCTCGCGGGACGACGCCGACGCGGTCTTTGACGTACTGCACCGGTGCTACCGCTCCGACGAGGCGTACGCAGGCCTGCCGGAGCACATGCTCGAGGGCCACCCGGTGGTGTGGACCTCGACCTTCGAGGTGACCCCGAGCCACCCGGAGCCCGAGCCCACCACCCTGACCGCCCCCATCACGGCAGACCTCCAGGGCTGCCCGTGCCAGGTGGAGCAGATGCGCGAGGTCCTGGCCCGCGCCTTCGCCATCGAGGAGCGGGGCCGGGTCGCCGGCGATCAGGAGCGCCAGATGGAGGTGCGGCTGGTGAGCCGGTGAGCGCCGGCGTCAGACGCCAACGGTCCCGTCGACGCCCTCGCGCAGGAAGTCGGCGTGGCCGTTGTGCCGCCCGTACTCCAGGATGACGTGCATCATCACCGTGCGCAGCGACACGTCCGTGCCCCACCGCGCGGCGTGGACGGTCACATCGAGCGACTCCGCCGCGGCCTCGATCCGTCGCGAGTGCTCCACCTCCGCCTGCCACGCCGCGAAGGCCTCCGCCCGCGTGGCCTCCCGCGCGTCGTAGGCGGCCTGGAAGTCGAACGAGTCCGACCACACGAGCGGGATGTCCTCGCCGTCGATCACCCGGCGGAACCAGTTGCGCTCCACCTCGGCCATGTGCCGCACCAGCCCGAGCAGCGAGAGCGTCGAGGGCGGCATCGACTGGCGCCGCAGTTCCTCGTCGGACAGGCCGTCGCACTTCCCGGCGAGGGTCGCCCGGTGGAAGTCGAGGAAGCCGCGCAGCGTCTCGCGCTCGTCCGCGGTGGTGGGTATGCGGGGGCGTTCGGTGGTCACGGGTGAGTCCCTTTCGTACGGGCTGATGCTCGCGGAGGCTTTCAGTCCAGCTCGACGAACCGGCTCGCCCACGTCTCGAACTGTTCGTAGGGTTCCTTGAGCCCGGCCCGGAGCGCGTCGAGGTCCTCCGGCGGCCGCAGCCCGAAGGTCTCGTGCAGCCAGGTGAGGTATTGCGGGTGGCCCTCGGTGTGCTGCTCGACGAAGTCGGGGTTCAAGGTCTCGTCGTCGATGGTCAGGAGCTGGAACAGCTCCAGCAGATTCCGCGCGACGACGTAGAGGTCTCCTTCGTCGCCGACGAAGACGATAGGCAGGGCGGCGAGGTCGGTCCGATCGTCACAGTGCCACAGGGCGTAGTGGGAACCGGAGCGGGTGGCCAGCGCGAAGGGGATGAAGCCGTCCAGGAACTCCGGATCCTCCGACCAGGTGTGCAGACCGGCGTCCACGCCGTACTCGCGCAGTTCGAACCCCGCCGAGTACCAGACCCGACCGAGCCGGTTCTCGAACTCTTTGAGCAGGTTCAGTTCCGGGATGGGTGAATAGACGTCAGTCATGATTCGAGTTCCCCGTTGGTGAGTTGTCGCGACACATGCCTTCCAGTCGAGGCAAGTGAATCACGGGGTCATCAGGCCGGCCGCGCGGCCTTGGCCCGGACGTGGGCGGCGTAGCGGATGGTGAAGACCATCGGGACGGCGAAGCCGGCGATCTGGACGAGCGTGGCGGGGATCGAGTGACCGGCGTCGTGCTCGGGGTGGCCGAGGAACTCCTCGAGGCTGGGGCTCAACACGCGGGCCTCCTGGGGCAGATGGCAGCACAGGAAGTCTCTCGCGCGCCCCCGACAGTCGCTCCGGGCGTTTCCGCACCGCGCGAGGCGTTGACGCGCGCGGGAGCGAGATCTTACCGTCTCGTTCGAAGTTGCGATCGGTATCCGAGATCTCGGACAAGCGACCAAGCGACAGCGCGCCAGCGCAGGAGAGAGACGCCTCAATGCAGCCGACGCCCCCCAGCAACCGCACCGCCGCCGACACCCCCGCTCCCGCCCGACCGGCCCGCTTCACCCTCGACCCCGCCTTCGCCGTGGGCGACGTCGACCCGCGCATGTTCGGGTCGTTCGTGGAACACCTCGGCCGCTGCGTCTACACCGGCATCTACGAACCCGGCCACCCCACCGCCGACGACGCCGGGCTGCGCACCGACGTCCTGGAGCTGATCCGCGAGCTGGGGGTGACCGTCATCCGCTACCCGGGCGGCAACTTCGTCTCCGGCTACAAGTGGGAGGACGGCGTCGGCCCGGTCGACGAGCGGCCGCGCCGCCTGGACCTGGCCTGGCGGTCGACCGAGACCAACCGCTTCGGCCTCGGCGAGTACATCGACTTCCTCCGCAAGGTCGACAGCGAGCCGATGATGGCGCTCAACCTCGGCACGCGCGGCGTGGCCGAGGCGCTGGAGCTCCAGGAATACGCCAACCACCCCTCCGGCACCGCCCTGTCCGACCGCCGCGCCGCGCACGGCGACAAGGCCCCGTACGACATCCGGCTGTGGTGCCTGGGCAATGAGATGGACGGGCCCTGGCAGACCGGCCACAAGACGGCCGAGGAGTACGGGCGGCTGGCCGCCGAGACCGCCCGCGCGATGCGGCAGATCGACCCGGATGTGCGGCTGGTCGCCTGCGGCAGCTCCTCGCAGTCCATGCCGACCTTCGCGGAGTGGGAGGCGACGGTCCTGCGGGAGACCTACGACCTCGTCGACTACATCTCCCTGCACGCCTACTACGAAGAGCTCGACGGCGACCGCGACTCCTTCCTCGCCTCGGCCGTCGACATGGAGTCCTTCATCGAGAACGTGGTCGCCACCTGCGACCATGTGGGCGCCCGGCTGAAGTCCAAGAAGAAGATCAACCTCTCCTTCGACGAGTGGAACGTCTGGTACCTGACCCGCTTCCACGGCGCCGAGCCGCCCAACTGGGACGAGGCCCCCCGGCTCCTGGAGGACAACTACTCCGTCACCGACGCCGTCGTCTTCGGCTCGCTGCTCATCGCGCTGCTGCGCCACGCCGACCGGGTCACCGTCGCCTGCCTCGCCCAACTCGTCAACGTCATCGCGCCGATCATGACCGAGCCGGGCGGCCCGGCCTGGAAGCAGACCACCTTCTTCCCGTTCGCCCAGGCCTCCCGCCACGGGCGCGGGCGGGTCCTCCAGGTCAACGTCGACAGCCCGACGTACGAGACGGCCAAGTACGGCGAGGTGCCGCTGCTGCACGCCACCGCCGTCGCGGACGAGGAGAGCGGCGAGGTCACCGTCTTCGTCGTCAACCGCGACCAGACGCGGCCGCTGCCGCTGGAGGTGGACCTGCGCGGGCTCGCCGTGGCTCGCGTCGTCGAGCACAGCGTCCTCGCGGACGCCGACCCCGAGGCCCGTAACACCCTGGCCGAGCCGGAGCGCGTCACTCCGCACACCGCGACCGGCACGGCCCTGGCGGACGGGGTGCTGCGGGCCACGCTGGAGCCGATGTCCTGGAACGTCATCCGGCTGGGGTGAGCGCGGTCAGCGCCGCGCGGTAGGCCTCCTCCGGCTGCGCGCCTTCGAGGACGGTTCCGTCCTCGAAGGTCACGTACGGTACGGCGTCGACGTCAACGCCGAGCGCCCGTACGCGGTCGAGTTCGGCGCGCAGCGCGGCTGCTTCGGCGGCTGCCACCACCCCGGTCTCGGCGGCCAGCCGGGCCAGGGTGGTGCGGTCGGAGATCAGCAGCCCGTCGGTGAAGTACGCCCGGAACAGCCGCTCCGCCATCCGCTCGCCGAGCCCCTGGGCGGAGGCGCGGGCGACCAGCCGGTGAGCCTCGAAGGTGTTGGTGAACAGGGCGCGTTCGAAGCGCAGGTCCAGGCCGTCCGCCACGCCGAAGGAGGTGTCGGAGGCGACCTGCCGGACGAACGCCTCGCCCCGGGTCCGCCGCCAGACCTCGAACAGCGGCTCACCGGCGGACGGCGCGTCGGGCTCGGCCTGGAACGGGCGGATGGTCAACTCGGCCTCGCCGCCGGCGGCCCGGGTGAGGCGGGTGAAGCCGAGGTAGCAACGGACACAGACGAGGTCCAGGGCGATCTCAACACGGCGTTTGGTTCGCATGCCCATCAGCCTCGGCGTGGCGGGAAGGGACAGGAAGTACAAGGCTCTTCCTGGTAAAAGCGATACCAGGCTGGGGGCGGGACGCCCGCGGCCCCCGGCCGGATACTGGAGCGATGAGCAGGACGGCGAGCGGAGACGGGAACACCGGACAGCCCGGAGGAGACGACGCGGCCGGCGACCTCGCGGGCGCGCTGCGCCGCTGGCGCGACCGGCTGGACCCGGCGACGGTCGGCCTGCCGGCCGGGCGTGTGCGCCGCGCGCCGGGGCTGCGGCGCCAGGAACTGGCCCAGCTCGCGGGGATGTCCGTCGACTACGTCATCCGCCTCGAACAGGGCCGCGCGACCTCCCCGTCCCCCCAGATCCTCACCGCCCTCGCCCGCGCCCTGCGGCTGTCGGAACCGGAACGCCGCCACCTGTTCCTGCTCGCGGGCCGGCCCGCGCCCACCACCGACCGCATCTCGTCCCACCTCACCCCCGGCGTCCAGCGCATGCTCGACCAGATGCGGGCCACCCCGGTCGGGGTGTACGACGCGGCGTGGACCCTGATCGCCTGGAACCAGCTGTACGCCGCGCTGCACGGCGACCCCTCCGGGCGCTCGGAGCGCGAGCGCAATGTCCTGTGGCGCCACTTCACCGGACGCCCCGACCGCGTGACCCACACCCCCGAACAACAGGCCCGCTTCGAGACCGCCACCGTCGCCGACCTGCGCTCCGCCACCGCCCACTACCCCGCCGACCGGGACCTGCGCACCCTCGTCGCCGACCTGCGCCGCACCAGCGACCACTTCGCCCGGCTCTGGGACGCCCACGCGGTGGGCAGCCACACCATGGACACCAAGACCGTCCACCACCCCGACGTCGGCCCGCTCGTCCTCGACTGCGACGTCCTCAACGCCCCCGGCAGCGACCTCCACGTCGTCATCCACACCGCCGCCCCGGGCACGGATGCGGCGGACAAGCTGAGCCTGCTGGCGGTGATCGGCACGCAGGCGATGTCGGAACCGGGTAGCGGGCCTTTCACCGGATTGGGTGATCCGGCGGGGGAATGTCAGTTCAGGCGACTACGCTGAGTGGCAGGATCAGTCCTCGGCAGGAGGCATGCGGTGACCATCATGATCGATCGCCCGACGGAGACGATAAAGGCATCGAGTGGGGGAGAGGCGTCGAAGGCGGGGTCCTTCGAGGATCTCTGCAGGCTGCTGCCCGAGTTGCACGTGCCCGATGGCTACCGGGCGGAAATCATCAGGGGGAGCATCGTCGTGTCGCCGTGGTCTCAGGGGTACTACGCGCCGATCATCTGGACGATCTGTGAGCACCTGCAGCCCTTCGCGCCGGAGGGGCACAAGGCCGCGAGCACTCCGTACCTCTTCACGTTCCCCGCGTCGGAGCGTGGCTATGGGCCGGACATTTACGTAGCCGACGTGGCGGCCTTCCGGACCACGTCGCGCTATATCCCCGGTGACGCCCTCTCTCTCGTCGCCGAACTCACCTCGATCGCGACCCGCGCCAACGACCTGAGTGACAAGGCAGAGGTCTACGGCAAGAGTGGTGTTCCCGTATACCTCCTGCTCGACATGCAGAACGAGACGACGACCGTCTTCTGGACGCCGTCCCCAAGGGGCTATGTCTCGCACCTCACCGTGCCGTTCGGTGAGAAGGTACACATCCCCGCTCCGTTCGACTGCGAGCTCGACACCGCGGCTTTCGTGGCCTCCGAAGACGAAGACGAAGACGGATCGTAAGACGTGTGTGCCTGACCCCGTCGAGGCCAGGCACACACGTCCGTCTTGTCGCGGTACCCGCTAAACGACCAGCCAGAGCAGGCTCGTCAGCAGGAAGCCCGCCACGCCCATCGCCGTCGTCAGGACGGTCCAGGTGCGCAGGCCGTCGCCGACATCCAGGCCGACCAGGCGGGTGAACATCCAGTAGCCCGCGTCGTTGATGTGCGAGACCGACAGGCCGCCCGCGCCCATCGCCAGGCAGACCAGGGCCAGCTGCTGCGGGGACAGGTCGGTGCGCTGGAGCAGCGGGGTGATCAGGCCGGCCGTGGTGACCAGGGCCACCGTGGTGGAGCCCTGCACCGCGCGCAGCAGCATCGTCATCGCGAAGGCCAGGGCCAGCAGCGGCAGGCCCGTACGGTCCAGGACGTCGGCCACGGCGTCGCCGATGCCGGTCTTCACCAGCACCTTGCCGAACACACCGCCCGCGCCCGCCACCAGGATCACCATGGCCACGCCCGGCAGCGCCGAGCCCATGACCTCGGAGATACGGGCGCTCGACCAGCCGCGCCGGGCGCCCAGGAAGTACGCGGCGAGCGCCGCCGCGACGAGCAGCGCGACCATCGGGGCGCCCAGGACGGTGAGGACGGCGCGGAGGGTGGAGCCCTCGGCGAGGAAGTTGGTGCCGATGGTGCCGAGCAGGATCAGGACGATCGGGGTGACGATGAGGCTCACCACCATGCCGAAGGACGGCGGGTTCTCCGCGCCCTCGACCACGGCCTTGGGCGCGGGCCCGGCCTGGGGCCCGGACTCGGACCCGGACTCGGGCCCGGCCTCGGATCCGGCCTCGTTCTCGGCCCCGTCCCCGGCGCCGAACACCTTCGCGTACACATCGGCCGTCATCGGGTACTCGCGGCGTGTCATCCGCTTGGCGAGCAGATAGCCCAGCAGGATCACGACCGCCGTCACCGGGATGCCGAACAGCAGCACCCAGCCCTGGTCGGCGCCGATCGTCGTGGCCGCCGCCACCGCGCCGGGGTGCGGCGGCAGGAAGGCGTGCACGGTGAGCATCGCCGCGCCCATCGGCAGGGCGTACACCAGCAGCGGCTTGCGCGACGCGCGGGCCACGCCGTACGCGATCGGCATCAGGATGATCAGGCCGACCTCGAAGAACACCGGGATGCCGAGCAGAAATCCGGCCGCGGTGAGGGCGAGCGGGGTGCGCCGCTCGCCGAAGCGGTCCATGAGCGAGTGCGCCAAGGACGCGGCGCCGCCGGACAGTTCGATGATGCGGCCGATCATCGCGCCGAGGGCGATGATCGTGGCTATGTGGCCGAGCGTCGAGCCCATGCCCTCTTCGATGGTGGCCACCAGCTCCGCGGCCGGGACACCCGCCGTGAGCGCCACCCCGATGGACACCACGACCAGGGCGACGAAGGGCTGGATCTTCGCCTTGATGATCATCAGCAGCAGGAGGGCCACGCCCCCCGCCGCCACCGCCAGAAGCGCGCCGTGGCTCATCGGTCTTCTCCTCTCGGGGACAGGACGGTCACGATGGAGGAGTCGTCGCGGGCCGCGAGCCCTGCCCGCTCGCCCAGCAGATACAGCTGCTCGGCCGCCGAGGCCAGCGGCACCGGCACATGCGCGTGCTTCGCGATGCCGGTCACGATGCCCATGTCCTTGACGAAGATGTCGAGGCGGGAGCGGACCTCGACGGAGTCCGCGTCGTCCCCGTACACCTGCGCCATGCGCGGACCGCGGTCGGCGAACATGAACGAGCCCGCCGCGCCCTGGCTCAGGCTGTCGATGACCGTCTGCGGGTCGAGGCCGAGGCCGCGCGCCAGGGCCACCGCCTCGGCCGCGGCGGCGATGTGCACGCCCGCCAGCAGCTGGTTGATGGCCTTCAGGGCCTGGCCGTCGCCGGGCTTGTCGCCGATGACCGTCAGGGTGGAGGCGAGCCGGTCGAGCACCGGGCGGGCCGCCTCCAGGGCGGCAGGCTCCGCGCCGACCACGATCAGCAGATCGCCGTTACCGGCGCGGGTCGGGCCGCCGCTGACCGGGGCGTCCACGAGCCGTACGTCCGCGCCGCGCTCGGCGAGGGCGGCGGCGGTCGCGCGGGCCGCCTCCGGGCCGACGGTGCTGGTCAGGACCACCACGGCCCCGGCCTTCAGCGTCGCGGCGGCGCCCGAGTCGCCGAACAGCGCGCCGTCGACCTGGGCCTGGTCGCGTACGGCCAGCACGACGACATCGGCGTCGCGGGCCGCCTCGGCCGGGGTGGCGGCCTCGGTGGCCCCGTGCTCGACGGCGAGCGCGCGGCGCTCGGCCGCGATGTCGAACACGGCCACCGGGAACGCCCCGGCCAGCCGCTGGGCCATGGGCAGCCCCATGGCGCCCAGGCCGATGACCGCGGTCCGGGGTGTGGATGTTGCTGGGGAAGCGGATGTGGACATGCGGGTTCCTTGGGAGGGAGGGGGAGGGGACGAGAAAAGGCATGAGAGGGCACAGCGGGGCTGTCGCCGCTGGAGGACGCCCGCGCTCAGCGTCTGTGAGGGGTTGGCCCGGGCCGGTGCGGGTCGCGCCCGGCCCGAGCTACGTTGCAGAAGTTGCAGAAGGGGAGCGGGCCTACGCCGCCGAAGTGGCCGGCGACAGCTTCCGCGTGATCCGGAGCGCGGTGGCGGCGACCGCCTCCCGCCCCGCGGCCCATGTCGACACGACATCCGAGCCGGGCAGCGCGCCGGGCAGGGCCGCGGCCACCGCGTCCAAGTACGCCCGCCGCAGCTCCGCGTTGACGTTCACCTTGGCCACGCCGCGCCGCACCGCCCCGAGCAGCTGCTCCTCGGGCAGCCCGCTCGCGCCGTGCAGCACCAGGGGCACCGGGACGACGTTACGGATGCGCTCCAGGCGGTCCAGGTCCAGCCGTACCGGCTCGGCCGTGAAGCCGTGGACGTTTCCGACCGCGACCGCCAGCGCGTCCACACCCGTCGCGGCCACGAACTCCGCGGCCTGCTCCGGGTCGGTCATGGAGCCGCCGGCAGCCCGCGCGTCGGTCGAGACGTCCTCGTCGCCCGCCAGCGCGCCGAGTTCGGCCTCGACCCAGACGCCCGCGGCGTGCGCGCGCTCGACGGCCTTGCGGGTGAGCGCCACGTTCTCCGCGAAGGGGAGGTGCGAGCCGTCGACCATGACCGAGGTGTAGCCCGCCTCGACGCAGGCGGTGATCTCCTCCAGGTCCCGGCTGTGGTCCAGATGCACACCGAGTTCGGCGTCCGAGCGCCGGGCGGCGTCGAGGGCGAGGGCCATCAGGGCCTCGCGGCCCGCGTGCTTGAAGGCGCTCGACCCGGCCTGGAGCAGCACCGGCCGGCCGGCGGCCTCGGCCGCCGCGACGATGCCCTGCACGGTCTCGAGGTTGTAGGCGACGAAGCCCGGTATCGCCCGGCCATCGCGGGCGGCGGCGGTCAGGGCGTCGGTTCCATGCAGCAGCATCATCGGCTCCGGAGCAGGTCGATGGCGTCGGCGAGGGCGTTGTCGTCACCGACGTTGCCGGCGAAGACGATGTACGGGATGCCCACGCTGGGGCCGGACTCGGGCTCCCAGAGCGAGACGATGCCGGGGAGCAGGGTGCCGCGGGCCCAGGCCCGGCGGATCTCCAGGCCCTCGGTCGCGATGTCGCTGGAGGTGATGCCGCCCTTGGCGACGACGAACGCGGGCCGCCGCTCGGCGGTGACCGCCCGTACGGTCTCGACCAGCGCGGCGGACACGCTCCGGGCGATGGCGAGCGAGTCGTCCGCGTCGGCGCCGGTGACGACCGAGCGGGTGGTGCGCACCACGACCTCGCCGCCCTCCAGCGCCCGGGCGCAGGCCTTCGCCACCTCGGCGATGTGCGTGGCGCGGCGCCCCTCGTCGAGCAGGGCGGGCACGTCGAGCTCGAACTCGGCGATGCCGCCGCGCTCGCGCAGCCGGTCCAACTGGCGGGTGGTCAGCCCCACATGCGAGCCGACGGCGATCAGGCCGTGGCCCGCCGGGGCGGCTGCGTCCCGTCCCGCCCGGAGCTCGGCCGCCGTCAGCGGGGCGCGGGCGGCCTGGCCCGCGCGGGCCCGTACGAAGGAGGGGCCGCAGCGGTACAGCAGCCGGGCGCCGCCGGCCTCCGCCCTGGCCGAGGCGAGGGCGAGGACGCGCAGGTCGTCGTCGGTCAGGGCGTCGGCGACGGCCGTCCGGCCCTCGCGCAGCGAGCCCAGCAGCCCGGCCACGTGCTCGGGGCCGCGCACCCGCAGGTCCTCCAGCGTGATGCGCAGCACGTCGGCCGCGGCCACCCGGCCGCCGGTCTTCTCCTCGATCCACTCCGGGAGCCGGGAGTTGGCGTAGCCGAACGTGGCGTCGCGCGCGAACTCGCTCCGCCCGACCGGCAGCATCCCCTCCGCCGTACGCATCCAGTGCACCGAGTCGGCCGTGAGCCGGCCGGCCTCGATGTACGCGGGGACGAGCACGACGCCGTCCACGGGCACCTCGTCGGCCAGGACGTCCGTCTCCAGCGGGAAGTGTCCGCGCAGCGTGGAGTCGCCGCGGCTGGCCAGTACGTAGCCGATGCCCTCGGCGGCCGACGCCTGGGCCAGGGCGCGGACGACCTCACGGTTGCGGGCGGCGGCCGCGTCCGGGTCGAGGCTGCGGGTGTTGGTGAGCACGAAGAAGGCCGTGCTGTCCTGGCGCAGCGCCCACCGCAGGTCCTCGACCGTCCAGGTGGTGAGGACGGGCACATCGGCGACGGTCTGGGTGCCGGTCGGGTCGTCGTCGAGCACGACCAGGCGGCGGTCCGCGGCGAGGGCGGCGGCCACCTCGGCGGGGGTCACCTCGCAGGGCGGGGGCAGCTCGTGCGCCTCGGGGAAGTGGAGGGTCTGGGACATCGGTGGATCTTCTTTCGTGCGGTGTCCGGGCAGGCCGGGGCCGTGGCCCGGCCCCCTCGGGTGTGCTGGGGGCGGGCCCGGGAAGTGGTGCCCGGGCAGTGGTGCGTCCGGCGAGGCGGGGTGAGGCGGGGTGAAGCAGTCGGCTCAGGCGTCCTGCTGCTGGTCGACCCGCATGACGTGGGTACGCAGATCGTCCGTCGTCTGCGCCATGTGGTCGTCCATCGCGCGCCGGGCCCGCTCCGGATCCGCCGCGCGCAGCGCGTCCAGGACGGCCTCGTGGTGCTGGATGGCGTTCGTACGGATCTGGGGCACGGCCGAGGTCTGCCGGCGGCCCTCGACGAGCAGCCTGCCGAAGGGCTCGAAGAGGAGGGGGACGAAGGCGTTGCCCGAGGCCCGCATCACCACGTCGTGGAAGGCGATGTCCGCCTCGACGAACTGCTCGGTGTCCCCGGCCCGCGCGGCGGCCCGCATCTCCTCCAGCAACTCGTCGAGCTGCGCCAGGTCGTCCGCCGAGCGCCGGGCGGCGGCCAGCTGGGCGGCCCCGACCTCGATCATCCGCCGGGCCTCGATCAGCTTCTCGGAGACCGCGCCGCCCGTCCGGGGCCCGGCGGCAGCGGCGCGGATCATCGGCTCCAGCGCGGTCCACTGGTCGGGCGTGTTGACGTAGGTGCCCCGGCCGCGGTGGATGCGGACGATGTTCTGCGACCGCAGAACCTTGATCGCCTCGCGGAGCGTGAGCCTGCTGGCCTCGTGCTGCTCGGCCAGCACGGCCTCCGGGGGGAGCGCGGTGCCGGGCGGGTAGTGGCCGTCGATGATCGCGGACAGCAGTCGCTCGGCGATGTCGTCGGACAGCGGCATTGCTGTCGACCTCCTTGCCGTGTGCATCAGACATCAGACATCTGATGTCTCAGCGAAGGTAGGCAGGGTTTCAGTGCTCGTCAACCCCCCGAGGCAAAAAACGGCCCCCGCCGGGCCGTGGGCGGCGCGCCGGGCGGGGGCCGGAAGGGGTGAGGGGGCGGGCCGCTCAGGCGTCCGGGTCCACGCCGACCGTGAGCGTGCCCTGGTAACCCGCCGAGGGCGACGAGCCGAGCGCCGTCAGGGTCAGCAGGCCGGAGGAGGCCCCGCCGCCGTCGTAGATCCCGTCGGCGTCGAGGGTGGTGCGGGGGACGGTGTTGGTGGAGTACGGGGAGAGCTTCGCGACGGCCTGGGTGACGGTCTCGGAGAAGAAGAGCTGGCCGGTGTGGAGCTCGTTGCCGCCGGTGAACGAGCCGTCGGAGGTGAGCGTGACGTCGGTGTGCACCTTGAGGTGGATGTGGATGCAGCGGCCCCGGTACCAGCCGGGGTAGATGCCGGTGAGCTTGGCGACCCCGTCGGCGCCGGTGAGCACACCGCCGCGGAGGAACTTGCCGTTGTCCGGCTCCTGGTGGCCGTTGTTGCCGACGAAGCCGGAGTACTCGCCGAGCGCGTCGCAGTACCAGATCTCCACGAGCGCCTTGTTGAGGGGCGCGCAGGAGGCGTTGTCGACGACGGTGAGGGTGAGCTGGAGCGGGATCCCGGGCTTGCCCTCCGAGACGTCGGAGCGGACGAGCGCGTGCTGGAGGTAGTAGGGGCCTTCGGTGAGCTCCTTGGTGAGGGTGCAGACGGCGGCCGCCGCGGGGGCGACCCGGGGGTTTCCGGCTTCGGCGCGGCCGGTGGCGGTGGCGGCGGCCGTGCCCAGGCCGACGGCCGCGGCGGCGGCGCTGCCGGCGATCAGTACTCTGCGGCGCCCGATGGGGGCGTGAGATGAGTCTGTCATGAGCACGCAAATTAGGAGGGATGTCTGTGTGCGTGCTGTGGGTTCGGCAAAGTCTCGGCGCGTCAACGTCCCTTTAAGGCCATCTCCTTGTGACGCGAGTGAACCGATTGCCCTTCTGTGAAAGGTTGGCTGACGGCTGCGCAAGGGCGTTGACATCACTACAAGCGCTTACTAGCTTCGTCCGTGGTAGCTGCCCTCTGCTGGCGCGGACTGACCACCCGCTTGGCAGCAGAGTCGAAACACGTCAGAGCCGCACCTTTGGCGATCTCCACCGGCCCTAGCGACCAGCGTGCTTGCCGCCAATCAGCAAGCGCTTGCCTCCCCTCCCGTGTGGAGATCTTCTCGAAACGAGAGGACTCCCCCCATGACAGACCAGCGCACCATCCTCCGTCGGCGCAACCTGACCGCTGTCGCCGCGGGCGCCGTGGCCGCGCTCGCCCTCGGCGCCATCTCGGCCGTCTCCGCTCAGGGCGCGCCCACCGACGCCGCCACCGACACCCCCGCCTCGGCCGCCACGGCCGCCATCGCGGCCGAGAACTCGCCGATCGGCTTCGGCGCGGGCACCACGGGCGGCGGAAACGCCTCCGCCACCACCGTCTCCACCCTGGACGCCTTCAAGAGCGCCGTCGCGAGCGACAGCGCGAAGGTCGTCAAGGTGTCCGGCCTCATCTCGCTGACCGGCCAGGTGGACGTCGGCTCCAACACCACCGTGCTGGGCGTGGGTTCGTCGTCCGGCTTCACCGGCGGCGGGCTGCGGCTGAAGGAGTCGACCAATGTCATCATCCGCAACCTGAACATCAGCAAGCCGCGGAAGCCCTCCGACGCGATCACGATCCAGGAGTCCACGAGGGTGTGGGTCGACCACAACACCCTCTCGGCCGACCGGGACCACGACAAGGACTACTACGACGGCCTGTTGGACATCAACCACGGGTCCGACAACATCACCGTGTCCTGGAACAAGTTCGCCGAGCACTTCAAGGGCAGCCTGGTCGGGCACAGCGACAACAACGCCGGCGAGGACACCGGCCACCTGAAGGTGACGTACCACCACAACTGGTTCAGCAACGTGTACTCGCGCATTCCGAGCCTGCGGTTCGGAACCGGACACTTCTACGACAACTATGTGCAGGGCGCGGAGACGGCCGTGCACCCCAGGATGGGCGCGCAGATGCTCGTCGAGAACAACGTGTTCCGTGACACCCAGGTGGCGGTGACCACCAACCGCGACAGCGACGTGGACGGATACGCGGTGCTGCGCGGCAACGACCTGGGCGGCGCTGCCACCGAGATCTCCCAGGTCGGCAGCTTCACCAACCCGCCGTACTCGTACACCGCCGAGCCCGCGTCGTCGGTCGTCTCGACGGTGACCGGGCAGGCCGGGGCCGGCAAGCTCTGAGCACCACCCCCACACCCGTACCGCCCCGCCGGAGCCGACTCCGGCGGGGCGGTACTCCCCGTGAACTCCGGAAGAGGACCCCACATGAGACGTGCCGGACGGCTGGGAATCGTACTGGCGGCGGCGCTCGCCGCGACCACGGCAGCGCTGGGCGGCGGCACACAGGCCGCGGCGGTGGACACCCCCACCGCCGCCCCCGACAGCGGCTCGTTCAACGTGCTCACCTACAACGTGGCCGGGCTGCCCGAGGGGCTTTCCTCCGGCCACCCCGAGAAGAACACCCCGCTCATCTCCCCGCGCCTGGGCGCGTACGACCTGGTCAACGTCCAGGAGGACTTCAACTACCACGCTGCGCTGTACGCCGGCGACGACCACCCGTACCGCACCCCGACCAGCGGCGGAGTGCCCTTCGGCGACGGCCTCAACACCCTCTCCGACCTGCCGTACGACGACTTCGAGCGGGTGAAGTGGGCCACGTGCAACGGCACCGACTGCCTCACCCCCAAGGGCTTCTCCCTCGCGCGGCTGCGCGTGGCCGAGGGCGTCCACGTCGACGTCTACAACGTGCACACCAACGCGGGCACGACGGCCGCCGACCTCGCCGCCCGCCGCGCCAACATCACCCAGCTCTCCGACTTCATCGCCGCCAACTCCGCCGGCAACGCGGTCATCGTCATGGGCGACACCAACACCCGCTACACCCGCGCCGAGGACAACATCCGCGACCTGACCGGCCGCAACGGCCTCACCGATGCCTGGGTCCAGCTCGTCCGCGGCGGCTCCGCCCCGCCCGCCGGATCCGACGCCCTGGTGTGCGACCCGGACCACGTCACCAACGACTGCGAGGTCGTCGACAAGGTCCTCTACCGCTCCGGCCCGCTGGTCGCCCTCACCGCCACCCGCTACAACAACGACCACCCCGGCTTCCTCGACGCCGCCGGAGAGCCGCTGTCCGACCACTACCCGCACACCGTCGACTTCTCCTGGAAGCTCCCGCAGGGCCTGCGCGCCAGCGACCAGTTCGGCGGCCCCCACGGCACGGCCTTCAACGACGCCGACGACCTGCCCGCCACCCCCGCTCCGCCCCGCACCCTCACCCTGCGCGGCGCCTCCCGCCTCGACGCGGTCTCCCTGACCCTGGATGGCGGAACGGCCCTCGCCCACGGCGGCCCCGGCGGCACCGCCACCTCCCTCACTCTCGCCCCCGGCGAACACCTCACCTCCGCCACCCTCACCCGGGGCACCAAGGACAGCCGCACCCGTGTCTTCTCCGCCGCCTTCACGACAGACACGGGGCGCCGCATCGCCGCCGGGACACCGACCTCCGACGCCGTGACCTACACCGCCCCCGCCGGCTGGCAGATCACCGGCTTCACGGGGCGTGCGGGCGACGAGATCGACAAGCTGGGAGTCGTGTACACGCCCAATTGACGTGCTCCCTGGCCTCTAAGGTCCAGGGATTCCGGTCTGGGTCGTCTGACCCTTCCGGGGGCTTCCTGCTTCACCGCGCTGTGCCGGGACTTTCGCCCTGGGCTTACCGGCGCTCCACGAGGCGTTTAGTGTCTCCGCCCGTCCGGCGGCGACGATACGGCGTCCTTCGAAGAGGACGTTGCGGGCCGCGTTGTGGTCGCGGTCGTGCACGGTGCCGCATGCGCCGCACGTCCACGTGCGGATGTGCAGGGGCTTGGGGCCGTCCCGGAATCCGCAGGCCGAGCAGACCTGGGAGGACGGGAAGGCCCGGTCCACCTTGGCGAACGTGCGGCCGTGCAGAGCCGCCTTGTATTCCAGCATGCCGACGAACGCGGACCATCCCGCGTCGTGCACGGACTTGGCGAGCCGGGTGCGCCCGAGGCCGGACACCGCGAGGTCTTCCACGTACACCGCTTGGTTGTCGCGAATGATCTGCGTGGATACCTTGTGGTGCCAGTCCCGGCGCCGGTCCGCCACCCTGGCATGCTGGCGTGCGACCTTGATACGGGCCTTGGCCCGGTTCTTCGACCCCTTGACCTTGCGGGACAACTCCCGCTGGAGCCGCTTGAGCTTCTTCTCGGCCCGGCGCAGGAAGCGGGGGCTGTCGATCTTGCTGCCGTCGGACAGGACGGCGAAGGCCGACAGGCCGAGGTCGAGACCGGCGTCGGTCTCCAGGCATGGGAGGATGTCCGGCTCGGTGTCCACGACGAAGCTGAGGAAGTACCGGCCGGAGCTGTCCTTGGTGACGGTCAGGGACGTGGGTGCGGCCGGAAGTCGCCGGGACCACTTGACCTTGAGGTTGCCGACCTTGGCCACGTACACCGTGCCGTCTTCCTGGAGAGAGAAGGCGTTGGCATTGAGGCGGATCGACTGCCGGGTGTCTTTCTTCGATTTGTAGCGGGGAGGGCCCACCTTACGTCCCCGCCGCTTGCCCTTGACCGAGTCGAAGAAGTTCTTGTAGGCGGTGTCCAGGTCCCGCAGAGACTGTTGCAGAACGACCGCCGACACATCGGCGAGCCAGGCGCGTTCCTCGGTGCGCTTTGCTTGGGTGATGCGAAGCCGGGACAGCTCGGCCGACTTCACGTACGGCAGTCCTGCCGCGTGCGCTTCCTTGCGATCGCGCAGGCAGTCGTTCCACACCACGCGGGCGCACCCGAACGCATTCGCCAGCGCACAGCGCTGGGAGGCGTCCGGGTAGGCCCGGTAGTTGTAGCGGAGCTGCACACCCAAGACCCTAACGACGATTGGTTTCATGGATGGGCAGAACGACTACAGGCGGTGGCAGGCACGTCGTTTCGGCGATGCATGTGCACGTGGTCATCGTGACGAAGTATGGGCGCGGGGTGGTCAACGACGAGATGCTGACGCGCTGCGAAGAGATCATGCGCAAGGTCTGCGAGGACTTCAAGGCGGAGCTGAAGGAGTTCAACGGCGAACGCGATCACGTCCACCTCCTGGTTAACTACCCGCCCAAGGTCGCCGTCTCAAAGCTGGTCAACAGCCTCAAGGGCGTCTCCGCCCGCCGGATCCGCCAGGAGTTCACCGGCCACATCAACCGCGCCATCATGCACGGGCACCTGTGGTCACCTTCGTACTTCTCGGCATCCTGCGGCGGAGCACCCCTGGCGATCGTCCGCCAGTACATCGAACAACAACAACGCCCGCTCTAGAGCGCAGGTCAGAGCAGCCCCGAGACGCATTCAACCCCGGCGTGAACGCTGGGGCCTTCTGCAAGAGTCCCGGTAAGCTACGGCCCCATGCGTGATCTTGCGGCCGGGTTCGGCTACATGGTGAAGGGGCAGCGCTGGGTCGCCCGGCACGGACGGTGGTGGGGGTTCGGGATGATTCCCGCCCTCATCACCCTCGTCGGGTACGCGGCGGCGCTTGTCGCCCTGTTCTTCTGGACCGACGACATCATCGACTGGGCCACCCCCTTCGCCGACGGCTGGCCCTCGCCGTGGCTCGACGTCTTCCGGGGCGCGCTGGCCGTCCTCTTCGTCGGCATATGCCTCTTCCTCGCCATCCTCACCTTCACCGCGGTCACGCTGCTGGTCGGCCAGCCCTTTTACGAGTCCCTCTCCGAGCAGGTCGACATCTCCGAGGGCGGCACCGCGCCCGAGTCCGGTCTGCCGCTGTGGCGCGAGCTGTGGATAGGCCTGCGCGAGGCCATCGGCCTGCTGCTGCGCGCCGCGATCTGGGGCGCGCTGTTCTTCGCGCTCGGCTTCGTACCGGTGATCGGCCAGACCGTGATCCCGGTGCTCGCCTTCTGCGTCACGGGCTTCTTCCTCACCGAGGAGCTCACGTCGATCGCGCTGCTGCGGCGCGGCGTGCTCCTCAAGGAGCGGCGTCGGCTGCTGAAGGGCCGCCGCATGTTCACCCTCGGCTTCGGCGTCCCGCTGGCGCTGGCCTTCCTGCTGCCGCTGGTGGCGGTGTTCCTGATGCCCGGGGCGGTGGCGGGGGCCACGCTGTTCACGCGCGACCTGATGGGGGAGGAAGCGCGGGCGGATGACGATGAGGACGGGGACGACGACCGTATGGCGCACTACCCCTCGTCCTCGCCCTCAGCGGGCTGATCGAGGCGCGCTGGGTCAGCTGGCGAGCCCCGCGCGCTTTGCCATGACCAGGAGGTCCGGACGGCTGCGCTGGTGCATGGTCCAGAGCACGCGCAGGACCTCCCTGGCCATGGGATGGATCTCCGCCATCTGCGGAGCAACGCGGAAGGCGTGCTTCAGCGCGTCCTCCGCGCCCACCAGATCCTTCGTGGCGAGACGAGCGCGAGCGGCGTCGATGGCCAACCGGCCGACACGGGACGGCTTGAGACCCGCGGGAGGCTGCTTCAGTAAGGGGCCGACTACCTCAGCCGCCTTGTCCGGTGCGTCCAGCTCCACATGTGCAGCCAGTTCGTACAGGGCTGTGTTGCCGGGGCCGAAGGTCAGATTGTGCTGGAGAACATCGGTGGGGATCTGCGCAGCCAGTGCCGTCGCCCGGCGTACGTGGTCCGCAGTGGCGTTCTTGTCTTTGTGCCGGGAGGCCAGGACGACGCCGCGCAGGTGGAGGGAGCCGAGGTGGACGGCGTGCTCCAGGCCATTGCCTGGAGCCGACTCGTAGCGCACGATGGCCCGTTCCACGATGGCCAGGCCGTCGGCGTACTCACCAGCTGACTGGTACGTCCCTGCCTCATTCCACGCGGCAGCCGCTTCCGCGCTGGGATTCCACGTCTGCTGTGCTGCCCATGTCTGCCGGGCAACGATCATGTCGGCCAGGTCCGGCTGTCGAAACCTGTGCGCCACGGCGTACGCGCAGCTGTACACGTCGGCAACGTGGCCCCACGCCACGGCGTCGCCCCCGGAGGCCATGGCGGTCGCGGTCGCCTGGCCGAGCAACCTGGGGAGGAGTTGGAGCAGCGACAGGTAGTCAGTGTCCGCCCGCAGCTGTGCGGCCTTCTTGAGAGAGGTGCTTAGTTCCGCAGGGGGCGGAACATCTTCTCTGGGCAACGTGTGCCGACGGATGACAGCGCGCAGATCGTTCATGAGCTCGTGCTGCTTCGACGGATCGGCGAACGGATCGCCGTAGATCCTCGCCGTCGTCACACGCAGGGCGGTAGCTGCCGCAGCCACGAGCGGCGGAGTGGCCGGACGAAGGCCGGTCTCGATCTTGCTCAGGTATGAGAGCGAGATACCCATGAGACGGGCGAGTTTCGTCTGGCTGATCCCGCGAACCTTCCGCAGAACCGCGATGTTCTCGCCCGCTGACGGTGCGCTGTCCATGATCCCACCATCCCACGCGCAAGTGCGTTCGTCCCTGTCTCTAAGGACATCTGACGCCCGTTGTGCAAGTTCCGTGCTAACTGATCACGGCCCGCCCGTAGTTGCCTAGGTACAGACGGTGATAGCTACTGATCAGGGGAGCGTCTTTATGTCGGATGATGAGATTACGGAGCGGCCTGAGGTTGGGCAGCTCCGGATGGACACCGCCACTAACGAGGTGGGTATCGTGGTTGCCGTCAGGGACACCGACGTCAGCATGAAACCTCCCATGAAGGGCGCACGCGAGTGGGTTGCGGCGTTTGGCAACTTGCGCGTCGCCACCCGGGAAGAGATCGCACGCGCGTATGTCACCGACGTCAGTGGCCAGTCCGATACGGATGGTCTCAGCGCTCGTGACGAAGCGATGGACCGACTGCGGAAGACTGGCCGAACTCTCGCGCCTGGTGTGACCCTGGTCCCTCACAGGCACTTGCCGTGACCGAAGACCTGACGTGCACCGTCATCGACCGTACGTCGGCCTACCCTTCGTCCTCTCCTTCGGTGAGCTGATCGAGCAGGGCGGCCAGCCACTCGGCGTCTTGGCGATTGGAGAAGTTGTCGGGCGGCGCGAGTGAGGCGTACACGGTCCGTAGCGCGGAGATGTCTTCCGGGGTGAGGGGAGCGCCGAGAGAGCGCAGCCCGTCCACGGCCTCCCTGACCCCGTACAGACTGCGGAGCTCGGTGTCGCCCGCACGCACCGCGAGCGCCTTCCGGTACGCGGCGGCCGCCTCGCCCTTCTTGCCGCAGCGTGCCAGGAAGCCGCCGAGCTGTGTGAGTTCGTAGTCGTGCGTGGCCACAGCGGACCACCGCCGGAGCAGATCCTCCAGAGCCCCCCGCTCGCCGTACCGCTCCAGCATCCGGGCAAGATGCGCCAAGTCCCGCGTGGGCAGGTGGGGGGAGGCGGCCGCTTCGAGCAGCAGGGCCCGTCCCTCCTCGGGGCGGAGTGCGGACAGCAGCCGAAGGGGCTCGGTGAGAGCCGCCCTCTCCCAGGTGTCGGGATCGCCCATGCACGCGCGCACCAGGGTCAGTGCGAGGCGGCCGGCCTCGTCTTCCACCCCCGCACCGGCGAGGAGCCGGGCGATGTCCAGTACCGCACCCCCCGATACTGGCCGCCGAGACAGTGCGATGAGCGTGTCGACCGCCACCGCGTGGAACTCGCCGCCGAGCAGGTCCTGGACCGCGCGCAGAGCAATTGAGACCTTGGTGTCGGGGTGGTTGGCGATGGTCAGCAGCGCCTCCAGACCCCGCGGGTCTCCAGCCCATATGAGGTACTTGGCGATCTCCACCGCCTCGGCCAATGGGATGGGATGGGCGAGGCGCGCCTCCGTGGCGTTCCGTACCTCGTCGACATAACCCTCGCCATACAGCGTGCGGGCGACTTCGGCCCAGTAGGGCCCGTACAGCGGGGGTGAGGTGCCGTCCTTTCCGGGAGCAAGTGCGGCGAGGGCCGGCTCCGGTACGCCCGTTCGCACCAGCACGGTGTACGGGGTGGCGTTCATCTCGTCGGACGGGAGAGGGGCGCCGAGGATCCGCCGTGCGACAGCCGCGGCCGCCTCATCCCGTCCGGCGAACAAGCACGCTTCGGCAGTGGCACACAGAGCCTGGACGATATCCCCGAGCCAGTACTCCCGCTCGCCCTTGCGCAAGCGGCTGATATTGGGCGGCCAATCCTCGACCATGGTGAAGAGCGCGTCGGTCATGGAGTCCGCTGTGTCATACGCACCCGCCTGGATCAGTAGCCGCATGTCGTCCTTGTCGGGCAGCCGGTCACCGTCGGGGGACAGGTCCAGCAGGCGCAGCAGCGATACCGTGTCGCCGAGCGTGACAGCGCAGTTGCCAAGGAGGAAACGCCCCAGGTCATCGTCGGCCCGCAGTGACACATCGGTGAGGACACGTCGCACGGGGCCGTGGATCCGGCTGCCCAGGGCCAGCAGGTGGTGCGCTGCGGCGATCCGTCCTTCACTGTCCGGACCGCTCCAGACTCTCCCGGAGTTCGGCAACGTATAAGTCATGTGCTCAATCTGCCGCGACGCCAGAAGACGCTCGGCCTTGGCCAGCGCGGCCTCGAAACCGAAGATGCGCCCGAGCGCAACGACGGCACCTGAGCGCGCGGTGATGCTGAGCCGATCGTTGTCGGCCATGGCCACCAGGGCCTGGTGTGCCGCGTCGCGCATGGGCTGGGCGGCGATCAGAGCGCAGAACTCCTGTGCGTGCCAGGAAGAACCGGCCCTCTCGAGCAGCCGGTTCAGCACCGAGGTGGTGAGGGCATCGGGCACCTGCGCCCCCTCCGCCAGCAGCCGCCCGGCCAGCGCTGCGTGGTCGTCCGGAACACTGCTGTCCCCGCCTACAACGGCGAAGCTGGCCCCCTGGTGTATGCCAAAGAGGTCGTAGTCGTCACTGCTCCGCAGCAGCCACCCCACCAACCCCTCCGCATCGGCCCCTGCCCGCCTCGCCCAACACGCGATGGCCAGCACCCCGAAGTCCCGCCGCTCTCCCCGCAACGCGTCCCGGACCAGCTCATCCCGCAGCGGCTCCGCCCCCGGCCAGTCGGCGGGCAGCCGACTCGCCGTGTCATGGGCGGCCAGGTACTCCGCGAAGCTGCGGTGAGCCCAGTGCAGCTCGCCCGAGCCCCGTTCGTACAACAACAGCCCGGCGCCGCTCAGCAGGCCAGTGACCACCTCGCGCCAGCCGTGCAGGAAGTCCGTGGGCTCGTCGGCCTGCTCCGCGATCCACCGCAGCGCCTCCTCCAGCAGCGGCGCGTCAGCCGTCAGTGTGTGGTGGGCGAGCGCGGTGAGGAGCGGGACACGCGCGCCGTACAGCCACTCCGCGAGCCGCCGTGAGCCACCTGTCTGCGCCACTGCCCGGAGGAGGCGGGTCCGCCGTTCTTCCTCCCCCGGACGGCCGCTGAGCAGATAGCGGACGCACTCCTGGTACAGGCCGGGGCGACCGGTCGGGAGCCCGGCTTCCGGGGCGCGGCGGAAGACGGACAGGGTGATCGCCGCGACCAGGGGCGTACGGACCAGCTGCCGTAGCCCGCTGCGCTCGACCTCCCGTAGGAAATCCTCGGCCCGCTCAGAGTCCCCGTCCAGCCAGCGGCGAGCCAGCTCACGGAGCTGGGACTCGTCGAAGGGGGCGAGGGCGTACGAGGCGAGGCCCGCGTCGCGCAAGGGGGACAGCTCGTGCGCGGGCAGGAAGCGGGTGGTGACCACCCAGCGGTACGGCCCTGACGCGTTGGCCGCCACGATGGAGATCACCCGGCGACGCGCCGCCGTGTCCACGATCTCGTCCAGGCCGTCGACCAGAAGCAGCCAGGACGCGACGCTCGACTCGAAGAGGTCGCGGGGGAGTTCGGTCCCCAAGTGGCCTCCGAGCCGCCGCTGCACCGAGTCACGAAGCAGGGCGGGCAGCGGGGCGCCGTGGGTCAGGTCGACGGCGGGGATGCGTACGGCGTGTTCTCGCGTCCCGGGCGGCTCCGCACCCTGCCGCGCCACCCGTTGCGTGAACGTTGACTTGCCCGCTCCCGCCTCGCCCTCGATCAGCACATGCCGGTGCCGGTCCAGGATCTCCTCGGCGGGGATGGGCTCGGGGGCAGCCGCTTCGGTGTGTTCCACCACCCGCTGGTGGACGTAGACCCGTTCCAGAGCAGGAGCGTCGGCGTCCAGGAAGCGGTACGGCTGGACGTCGGAGTCCGTGCGTTCGGCGCTCAGCAGGGCCCGTATGGCCTCCTCCCGCTGCCCCGCGCGCCCGGTGGGTACGCGGACCTCCCGCAGCCCCTCCCGCCGGGCGGGAAAGTCGGTGAACAGGGAGAGTTGGGCCGACTCCGCCTCGCTCAGCGCCTCGTGCCAGCGGTCCACGCGTGAGGCGGTGAGCCGCCCCAGGCCCTCCGAAGCGTGGTGTTCGATGACGACGCCGATGAGATGGCCCTCGCTCCACACCGCCGCGCCCGACATCGCCTGCCAGGGGGACACCTCGGGGTCGGGGTCCGGGGCGGGGGCGTCGACCCGGATGGAGAGGGTCTTCTGGCGGGTGTTGGACCAGGGGGAGATGGTGCCCTGCTGGTGGTGGGCGTCTCGGAAACGCGAGCCCGATCCGGGTGCGTCCTCGCGGAGCTTGAAGCGTGGGAAACCCATCATCGAGCAGGGGAGTTCGCCGTCGGCGGCCATGATCCGGCCGAAGGCGGCCGTTGGGACGGGAGGCAGGTCCGGGGTGTCCACGAGGGACACCACCGCGATATCGATGTGCGGGGCTGTGAATACGACGACCCCGTCCGCGCTCCACGCCCCGGGCTGGTCGGCTCGGAAGCGGAGGTGGATGGTGGCGGCATCTGCCACCACATGCGCGGCAGTGAGCACCGTACGGTCGGTGACCAGGTACCCCGATCCGCGTTTGCCCTTGCGTCCGTGATCGCCCGCGACGATGACCTCCGCGACCCGGCCAGGGTCCAGACCCGGCATGCGAACTCCCTCCCGCCCCGCACTCTAGGGCCATCGCGCGGGGTGGGAGGGAGCGAAAGACGTGCTCAGCGTGTCGAGAACGAGTGCACCGTCGTCGACCGGTATGTCTGCCCCGGCCGCAGCACCGTCGACGGGAAGCCGGGCTGGTTGGGCGAGTCCGGGAAGTGCTGGGTCTCCAGGCAGAAGCCGTCGCCCTGCCGGTAGACGTTCCCCGAGGTGCCCGCCAGCGTTCCGACCAGGAAGTTGCCGGTGTAGAACTGCACGCCCGGCTCGGTCGTCGCGATCCGCATCACCCGGCCCGACTCCGGCTCGCTCACCGTCACGATGTGCTCGGGACGGCTCGTGATGCCCTTGTCCAGGACGAAGTTGTGGTCGATCCCCTGACCGTAGAGCACCTGCTGGTGCGCCTCGCGGATGTCCCGGCCGACCGCCTTCGAGCGACGGAAGTCGAAGGGTGTGCCGGCGACCTTCGCCAGCTCACCCGTCGGGATGAGGGTCTTGCCGACCGGGGTGTAGCGGGAGGCGGCGATCTCGAGCCGGTGGTCGTAGATGGAGCCGGTGCCTTCGCCTCCCAGGTTGTAGTAGGTGTGGTTGGTGAGGTTCACGACCGTGGGCTTGTCGGTCGTGGCCTCGTAGTCGATGCGCCAGTCGCCCGTCGGCGTGAGGGTGTAGTCGACGCGCACCGTGAGCTTCCCGGGGTAGCCCATCTCGCCGTCGGGGCTGACCCGGCGGAGGGTCAGGCCGACGTTGCCGCCGCCCTCGAACGGCTCGATGGACCACACCCGCTTGTCGAAGCCCTTGTCCCCGCCGTGCAGGCTGTTGGGGCCGTCGTTGACGGGGAGTTGGTAGGCGTGGCCGTCAAGAGTGAACTTGCCGTTCGCGATGCGGTTGCCGTAGCGGCCGATCAGGGCGCCGAAATACGGGCTGCCGGCCACGTACGAGTCCAGGTCGGCGAAGCCCAGCGACACATTGCCTAGCCGGCCGTGGCGGTCGGGGGTCTCCAGGGACTGGACGAGGCCGCCGTAGGTGAGTACGGAGAGCCGCGTGCGGCCGTTCTCGATCGTCCAGCGGTCGACCTTGGTGCCGTCCGCCAGTGTTCCGAAGTGTTCCTTCACCGCGCGTCCGCCGCCCTTCGCGCCCTTCGCGTCCTTCGCGTAAGCCGTGCCCGTGCCCGTACCGACGGCCGTGGCCGCCAGTCCGGCGGCCGCTGCCGCCGTCATGAGTGTGCGTCTGCTCGTGGTCATGTGCGGCTCCATCAGTAGTGGTGGGAGACGGACTTACGAACCGACCCTGCGCTTGTTCCAGATGTCGAAGCCCACCGCGGCGAGCAGCACCAGACCCTTGATGACCTGCTGGTATTCGGTGCCGATGCCCACCAGCGACATGCCGTTGTTGAGCACACCGAGCACCAGACCACCGATGATCGCGCCCAGCACGGTGCCGACGCCGCCGCTGGCCGAGGCGCCGCCGATGAACGCGGCGGCGATGGCCTCCAGCTCGAAGTTGAGACCCGCGCTCGGGGTGGCGGAGCCCAGCCGGGCGGTGAAGACCAGGCCGGCGAGGGCGGCCAGCAGGCCCATGTTGACGAAGACCATGAAGGTGACGCGCTTGTCGCGGACACCCGACAGCTTGGCCGCGGGCTGGTTGCCGCCCAGGGCGTACACATGCCGTCCGACGACGGTGTTGCGCATCACGAAGGCGAAGACGGCCAGCAGACCGCACAGGATCAGCAGACCGACCGGCGCGCCGTGCCAGCTGGACAGGGTCATGGTGAAGGCCATCACCGCGGCCACGATCGCGGCGCACTTGACGTAGAAGAGGCCGATCGGCATCACGTCCAGCTCATACGCCGCACGCTGCTGCCGGCCCCGCCACTCCTGCCAGACGGCCGCCGCGCACACCGCGAGGCCGATGACCATGGTGGGGTTGTGGTACTGCGTGTACGGGCCCATCTCCGGGATGAAGCCGATGCTGATCTTCCGGAAGCCCTCCGGGAAGGGCGACAGGGACTGCCCGTCCAGCAGGATCTGGGTGCCGCCGCGGAAGACCAGCATGCCGGCCAGGGTGACGATGAAGGACGGGATTCCGACATACGCGATCCAGAAGCCCTGCCACGCCCCGGCCGCAGCGCCGACCAGCAGACAGAGGATGACCGCGAGTCCCCAGGGCACATCGTGGTTGACCATCAGCACGCCCGAGAAGGCGCCGACGAACGCGACCAGCGAGCCGACCGACAGATCGATATGCCCCGCGATGATCACGATCATCATGCCGATCGCGAGGATCAGGATGTAGCCGTTCTGCTGCACCAGGTTGGTGACGTTGAGCGGCCGCAGCAGGATGTTGTCGGACCATATCTGGAAGATGACGATGATCAGCGCGAGCGCCACCAGCATCCCGTACTGGCGCACATTGGCCCGCAGGCTCTGCACCAGCAGCGTCCCGATGCCCGGGGAGCCGTCGGCCGGCGGTGGTGCCGGGTTCTTGGTGTCCTGGGTCGCCGTGCTCATCCTTCGTCTCCTCTGTCCCTGGTCATGTGGCGCATCAGAACCTCCTGAGTCGCCTCGGCCCGCGGTACCTCCCCGGTCAGCCGCCCAGCCGCCATCGTGTAGATCCGGTCGCACATGCCCAGCAACTCGCCCAGCTCCGAGGAGATGAAGACGACGGCCTTGCCCTGTGCCGCCAGGTCGTTGATGACCGTGTAGATCTCGTACTTGGCCCCGACGTCGATGCCCCGGGTGGGCTCGTCGAGGATCAGCACTTCGGGACCCACATGGATCCACTTGCTCAGCACGACCTTCTGCTGATTGCCGCCGCTGAGCTTCCCCACCTGCTCGAACACCGTGGGGGCCTTGATGTTCATGGTCTTGCGGAACCGCTCGGCCACCCGCGACTCCTCGTGCTCGTTGACCACGCCGCGGCGCGCCACCTTGGCCAGCGAGGAGAGCGAGATGTTCCGGCTGATGGTGTCCTCGAGGTTGAGCCCGTAGTGCTTGCGGTCCTCGGTGACATAGGCGATGCCGTGCTCGATCGCCTCCGGGACGGTGCGGGTACGGACCTCCTTGCCGTCGCGGTAGACCCGGCCGCCGGTGTACCGGCCGTAGGTGCGCCCGAAGACGCTCATCGCCAGCTCGGTGCGGCCCGCGCCCATCAGGCCCGCGATGCCCACGATCTCGCCGCGCCGCACGTTCAGCGACACCCCGTCCACGACGTTGCGCTGCTGGTCGATGGGGTGGCGTACGGTCCACTCCTCGATGGCCATGGCCACCTCGGAGGCGTCGTCACCCTCGTACGGGGTGCGCTCGGGGAAGCGGTTGTCGAGGTCCCGGCCGACCATCCCGCGGATGATGCGGTCCTCGGAGACCTGCGGCTCCGCCTCCGGCGTCTCGCGGACCACCATGGTCTCGATGGTCTGGCCGTCGCGCAGGATGGTGACGGAGTCGGCGACCCTGCGGATCTCGTTCAGCTTGTGCGAGATGATGATGCAGGAGATGCCCTGGGCCTTGAACTCCATCAGCAGATCGAGGAGTTTGCCGCTGTCCTCGTCGTTGAGCGCCGCGGTCGGCTCGTCCAGGATCAGCAGCTTCACCTCCTTGGAGAGCGCCTTGGCGATCTCCACGAGCTGCTGCTTGCCCACTCCGATGTCGGTGACCCGCGTCTGCGGCGACTCCGTGAGACCGACCCGCTTGAGCAGCGCGGTGGCGTGCTTGAGCGTCTCGTTCCAGCTGATCAGACCGCCCTTGGCGTGTTCGTTGCCCAGGAAGATGTTCTCGGCGATGGACAGATAAGGGATCAGGGCCAGTTCCTGGTGGATGATGACGATGCCACGCTGCTCACTGGCCTTGATGTCCTTGAACGCGCACGCCTCCCCCTGGAACTGGATCTCCCCTTCGTAGCTGCCGTGCGGGTACACCCCGCTGAGCACCTTCATCAGGGTCGACTTCCCGGCGCCGTTCTCCCCGCAGATGGCGTGGATCTCGCCCTCGCGGATCAGGAGGTTGACGTCCGACAGCGCCTTGACGCCGGGGAAGGTCTTCGTGATGGAGCGCATTTCGAGAATGTGGTTCATGTCCCGGCCTCCATCCCTACTTCAGCTGGCCGGCGGTGTAATAGCCCTCTTTTACGAGGAGCTCGGTGTTGGACTTGTCGATGCTGACCGGGTTGAGCAGATAGGCCGGCACGGTCCGCTTGCCGTTGTTGTACGACTTGGTGTCGTTGACCTGGGGCTTGCCGCCGGTCAGCTTCGCGGTGGCCATCTGGACGGTGGCCTTGGCGAGCTTGCGGGTGTCCTTGTAGACGGTCTGCGTCTGCTCTCCGCGGATGATGGACTTCACGGAGGCGAGCTCGGCGTCCTGCCCGGACACGGCCGGGTAGGGCTTGTCCTTCGTGCCGTAGCCCACGCCGCGCAGCGCGGACAGGATGCCGATGGACATGCCGTCGTACGGCGAGAGCACGGCGTTGACGTCGGCGTTGCTGTAGGCCGCGTTGAGCAGGTCCTCCATGCGGTTCTGGGCGGCGCTGGCGCTCCACTTCGCCGTGTACAGCTGGTTGAGCTTCGTCTGCTTGCTGCGGACGACGAGCCGCCCGTCGTCGAGGTACGGCTTGAGCACGCTCATCGCGCCGTTGAAGAAGTACCGGGTGTTGTTGTCGTCCGACGATCCGGCGAACAGCTCGATGTTGAACGGGCCCTTCTTGCCCCCCTTGTCCTTGGGCAGCCCGAGCTTGTCCACGAGGTACGTGGCCTGGAGCACGCCGACCTTGAAGTTGTCGAAGGTCGCGTAGTAGTCGACGTACTTCGAACCCAGGATCAGCCGGTCGTAGGAGATCACCGGTATGTTCGCGTCATGGGCGCTCTGGAGCACATCGGTCAGCGCGGTCCCGTCGATCGGCGCGATCACCAGCAGCTTGTACTGCTTGGTGACCATGTTCTCCAGCTGCGCCACCTGGGCGCGTACGTCGTCCTCGCCGTACTGGAGGTCCGTCTTGTAGCCCGCCGCCTGGAACTGCTTGGCCATGTTCTTGCCGTCGGCGATCCACCGCTCGGAGGACTTGGTCGGCATCGCGATGCCGATCGTGTTGCTGTTGCCGCCCTTGTAGCGGCTTCCGCCGACCGCCTCCTGGCCGCAGGCGGTGGCGGTGAGCGAGAGCGTGAGCAGGGCGGCGAGCGCCGCCAAGGCTCGTACCGCTCTGGCCTTACGCATGATCATCGGGTCGTCCTTCCCTTGTGCGTCCGTGGCTCAGGATTCTTGGGGCGCGGGCTGTGACTGCGCCGACTGCGCCGTGGCGAAGCGCCGCAGCGGCCCGGGCAGCCGGGAGCCCAGCGGGGACATCCCGCCGTCCGCGCCCAGCCGGGCGAGCATGTCGAGCACGAGCCGGCCTCGGCGTACCCGCTCACGGGCGCTGTTCAGCGCGACATCGCGCAGCTGGGCGCCGTAGGGATAGATGCCGGGGGACTTGCTGAGCCCGAACTTCAAGTAGATGGGGGCGCCGCGGCGGATCAGCTCGGCGGCGTCGTAGATGCGGACAAAGCCGCCCAGGTCATCGGGGGCCTCCACATAGAAGTCCATCGGGGCGCCGGAGACCCGGCGGATCTCGGTCAGGTGCTCCAGCGTCAGGTCCGAGGGGATGTTGATGGAGTCGGCGCCGAGCTGCTCGTACACCGCGAACGAGGCCGGGTTGACCGGGCCGACCAGCGCAGACAGCTTGAAGGTGGTGTCGGCCGGCAGCTCGCCGCGCTCGCGCAGCTGGTGCAGCAGCCACAGCACGCCCTCGTCCGCGACCAGCAGGCACTTGACGCCCAGCGAGGCGGCGCGCAGCGCGTCCTCGACGCAGCCGGCGACCGCGTCATGGCCGCGGGCGCGCAGGCCGCCGCCGCGGGAGTCGGTACGGGTGGCGGCGCCGATGTCCCAGGTGCCGCGCGGGCCGGTGAACAGGCACAGCTCGGCGTTGCGCTCGGCGCAGGACTCCACCATCTCGGTGATCTCGGAGTCGGTGAGCATCCACACGCCGCTGCCCTGGCTGATCCGGTGGACCGGCACATCGAGGCGACTGGCCTCCTTGAACACGGTGGCCAGCGCCTCGGGCCCCTCCACGGAGGGGATCTCGGTGCGCCAGGTGCCGCCGTCCGGGAAGGAGTGCGGGGAGGCGTCGGCGGGGTCGGCGGCGGGGGCGGAGTGGCCGAGCGACGCGAGGGCCGCGTCGGCGGGGCGGCGGGGGCCGGAGGTGGTGGCTGAGGCGGCGGTCACGGTGCTCCCTGTGGAGTGATGGCCGGTGTTTCGGCGTCCGGCTGCTGTGCTGCCCGGCACGTCGTCGTCCGGGGGTACGGAGTTGATCTCATGGCGCCGTCCGGCCGGTCGGTATGCGGCTGACGCCGCGTGGTCGGACGACATTCGGGGACTGGGTGCACGCCGGTACGGGCCGTGTCAGGGCGGCCCGTACCGGCGCGCGGCTACGGGAGGCCCTGCGGGCGCAGCAGGACCTTGCCGACCTTCGGATCGCCGCTGCCGACCAGGTCGATCGCGGCGCCGAAGTCGGTCAGCGGCAGCTCGTGGGTGACCAGCGGGAGGAGGGACAGCAGCCCGGCGTCGAAGACCCGTACCGCGTGCGCCCATGCGCCGGGCGGGGCGCCGAAGACCGTCTGCACCTCGATCTGGCGCACCACCAGGTCGGTGGGGTCCAGACCGTCCGCGCCCGCCGCCGGGATGCCGGTGAGCACCAGCCGCCCGCCGCGCCGCAGCAGCGCGGCGGACTCCCGGGCGGCGGAGGCGGAGCCCGCGGTCTCGATAACGATGTCGTACGTGCCGGCCCCGGCCTCTGTACCGGCCTCGGCCAGCGCGTCCCGGGTGCGGAACGCCGTCGCGCCGAAGGACAGCGACAGCTGCTCGCGGTCCCGGCGGGTGCCGACCACCAGCAGCTCGGCGGGGGAGGCGGCGGCGAGGAACTGGACCGCGATCATGCCGAGGGTGCCGGTGCCGACCACCGCGACCCGCTCGCCCGGCTGGGCGTTCGCCTTGAGCGCGGCGGCCGCGATGCACGCGGCGGGCTCCAGCAGCGCGGCGGCGGTGAGGTCGGCGCCGTCGGAGAGCGGGTGCAGCAGCCGGGCGGGCAGGGTGAGGGTGGTGGCCATCGCCCCCGGCTGGGTGAAGCCGGTCTCCTCGTAGCCCGCGGTGCACAGCGTGGTGTCCCCGGCGTGGCAGCGATCGCACACCTGGCAGTTGCGGAACCCCTCGCCGACCACCTTCCGCCCGACGAGCGAGGCAGGCACCCCGGCCCCGACGGCCTCGACCGTGCCCGACCACTCATGGCCGGGGGTGACCGGATACCGGACGTATCCCTCGGGCCGGCTCCCCTGGAAGACCTCGCGGTCGCTGCCGCAGATCCCGGAGGCGTGCACCCGTACCCGCGCGTCCCCGGGCCCCGGCTCGGCCACGGGGCGGCGCTCCAGCCGGTGGCTGCCGGGCCCGTCGAGTACGAGGGCGTCTTCTGTGCCGCTCACATCTGCTCCGTTCGTGTCCCGCCCTGGACGGGGACCACCGGGTGGGCCCTCCCGCGGGCTCTCCCGCCGGGCGTGTTCTGCCCCCTCGCCTCCGCGGGAATCGCGTTTGTACACCCCTTCGGGCCAGGACGAGGGATATCCCTACTCACTCGGCACTCACTCGCCGCTGGTCTTCGAGGGGGCCCGCTTCTCCCAGCCCTCGGCCCAGAGGTCGAAGCGGGCCTGCTGCTGCGGGAACTCGGCGGCCGCGTCGGTGTCCAGCTCGACGCCGAGGCCGGGCGCGTGGGAGAGCTCGAAGTAGCCGTCCACGACCTGCGGGGCGCCCTTGACCACCTTCTTGATGTCCGAGTCGGCGAAGTCGTTGAAGTGCTCGAGGACCTTGAAGTTGGGCGAGGTGAAGCCGACCTGGAGGGAGGCGGCGGTGAGCACGGACCCGCCGACGTTGTGCGGCGCGACGAGCACGTAGTGCGTCTCGGCGGTGGCGGCCAGTTTGCGGGTCTCCCAGATGCCGCCGATGTGGCCGACGTCCGGCTGGATGATGTCCACCGCCTGGCTCTCGAAGAGCTCGCGGAACTCGATGCGGTCGTGGATCCGCTCACCGGTGGCGACCGGGATGTCCACCTTGGCCGCGACCTTCTCCAGCGCCTTCAGGTTCTCCGGCGGCACCGGCTCCTCCAGCCAGGCCGGCTTGAAGGGGGCCAGCTCGTTCGCCAGACGGACGGCGGTGGCGGGGGAGAAGCGGCCGTGCATCTCCAGCATCAGCTCGGCGTCCGGGCCGATCGCGTCCCGCACGGCCTCGATGAGCGAGACCGCGTACAAGGTCTCCTTGTGGTCGAGCTCGAAGTGCCCGGTGCCGAACGGGTCGATCTTCAGCGCCTTGTAACCGCGCTCCATGACCCCCTGGGCGGCCTTGTGGTAGGCCTCCGGCGTCCGCTCGGTCGTGTACCAGCCGTTCGCGTACGCCTTGACCTTGTCCGTCACCTTGCCGCCGAGGAGCTGCCACACGGGCACGCCCAGCGCCTTGCCCTTGATGTCCCAGCAGGCCATCTCGACGCAGGCGATGCCCGACATCACGATTTCGCCCGCCCGGCCGTAGTCGCCGTACTTCATCCGCCGTACCAGGTCCTCTACGGCGAAGGGGTCGGATCCGGCGATGTGATTGGCCTCGGCCTCACGGAGGTAGCCGACCAGCGCGTCGGTGTGGCCGAGCATGCGGGTCTCGCCGACGCCGGTGATGCCCTCGTCGGTGTGGACCTGCACGTAGGTCAGGTTGCGCCAGGGGGTGCCGACGACATGCGTGCTGATTCCGGTGATGCGCAAGGCAGTCTGCCCTTTCGCGAGTGGTGCGTTGCGTGGCGTTCGATATTTCGTCACACGTTCGAAATCCTGGCGTGACGGTAGTCACCGGGCGTAAGGGGTGTCAATGGCCATGCGTCGATCGGTTGTCGAATGATTTTCACGTTTGTGGCGGGGGCCGCGCGGGGGGTCGGCACGTTCGTTGTCGAACGGATATCGGAACGGCTCCCGGGGCGGCCCTGGCGCTCCGTGGGGGTGCGCTCGACCGCGTGTTCGCTGCCGCCGTGCTGCTTCCCCCCGGAGGGCGGCCGGCGAGTCGGCGCCGGCGGCCGAGGGGCGCGGCGTATATCCGGAGGGCGGCCGCACAGAGTCACGGGCAGTCACTGTGAGGGCCCGGCCGGACCGCCCCGGCTTTGATGCCGTGTGGACGACAGCGACGCCCGCACACCAGGAGTGACCATGGCTCGGACCGAGTACTACGACGATCCGGACGCCCCGGAGCCGAACAGCTTGGTTGTCGCCGCGTCCGCCGTCGTCACCGACGGGGCCGGTCGCATAGTGCTCCAGCGCCGCCGGGACAACGATCTTTGGGCGCTACCCGGCGGCGGCATGGAGTTGACCGATTCCCTGCCGGGAACGGCGGTCCGCGAGGTCAAGGAGGAGACGGGGCTGGACGTAGAGATCACCGGGCTTGTCGGCACGTACACCGACCCGCGACACGTCATCGCCTATACGGACGGCGAGGTCCGCCGACAGTTCAACGTATGCTTCACCGCCCGCATCGTCGGCGGTCAGCTCGCGATCTCCGACGAGTCCACGGAACTGTGCTTCGTCCCGCCGGAGGGGCTTGCCGACCTGCCCATGCACCACACACAGCGGCTCCGGCTCCGACACTTCCTGGAACGCCGCGATCGGCCGTATCTCGGCTGACCACACACTTGTATTGACTCGCTGGTTACTTGATCTCCGATCGGATCTCGTTCCGCAGGTCAGCCGCGATCTTGGCGCCCTCTTCGAGGGGCAGCTTCTCCTTGGTTGCGTCGACCACGATGACCACGCCAACCGTGCTGTGGTCGCCCCAGACGCACAACGGGGTGGTCTCCGGCTGGCCGGGCTCGGCATCGGACTTCCGGTACTGGCACTTCATGATCCCGTTCTTGAACCCGGCTGGTGACTGCTTCTCCTTGCTGCCGATGGATTCGGAGAGCAGGGATCCTCGCTGGGCGATGTCGAAGTACGCGTCCACGGCCTTCTCCGGATCGTCCACATCGCCGTAGAAGCCCACGAAGACAATGCTCTTGTTGTTGTCGAAGTCCGAGTCGGGGTCGGTCGTGTCGAGCGTCGACCAGGTGTTGATGACGCGCCTCCCGTTACTGACGCCGAGCAGGAGCGCCTGGTCGCTCGCACTGTCCTGCACCTCGGCTGAATCACCCCAGACCTTGTACTCGCCCAATACGGTGTCCGGCGCGGTGAGTTTGTAGCGCTTTCCGTCGTCGGGCACGGTTTCGGAGCCGTCCCCGTCCCCGCCGAACAGCGTGAAGCCGCCGACGATCGCGCCGACCGCGATCAGCACACCGACCACGATGCCGATGGTCTTCCGCTTGTTGCCGCCAACCTGCGGAGGGGAGGGGGGATACCCCGGCCAGCCTGAGGGCGTGGGGGCTTGCGGGTAGCCATAGCCCCGTTGTTCCGATGGGGGCTGACTGTGGTTCATGGGTGAGATATCCCAACTGGGCGCGAGGTCGGACGCTTCGTGGTGTGCTGATTCGATCGTCGAAGTATCCCAGTCGCGCGCAGAGGCATCCTCCCCGTGAACCGGTGGGCCGGTTGGGCCCGTTGGGCCCGTTGGCTCAGTGGTCGGTGGGCCCGTTCCAGTCGACGAGTTGGACGATGACGCCGTTGGGGTCGCGTACCTGGAAGGCGCGCTCACCCCACTCCTCCTCCTTCAGCGGCATGGTGATCGCGACGTCCTCTTCGCGCAGGCGGGCCAGCTCGCCTTCGAGGTCGTCGACCACGAGGGCGAGGATCAGGCCGGTGGCGTGCTCGTCGCGCTGGTCGGCGGGCAGGGACTCCAGCCCGCGGCGCAGGAAGATGACGTTCATGCCGAGGTCGTCGCGCGTCAGGGACGCGAAGCCGTCCGCGGCCATTTCCTCGTGGAACCCGAAGTGTTCGACGAGGAAGGCGCTGGAGGCGGAAGCGTCCTCGACGTTGAGGGACACGGCGCAAGAGGTGACCTTCATGGGCTCTCCTTACGAGATCGCTCTGACCAGTTTCTCTATACACAGTACACTATACTGTGTATAGAGTTTCTGAGTGCGGGGCGGCCTGGTACACCAGAGCCATGACCGCCGACGACCCCACCACGCTGCCCGGCCTCGGCGCGGAGCCCGCCGCCCCGCGACGCCGCGTCACCTGCCGTATGTGCGGGCGGCCGTTGCGGGGCCGGGAGGCGCGGCTGTGGGGGCTCGGGGACGAGTGCCGGGCCAAGTTGGCGGTGCGGAGCGCGCCGAGGCCGCCCGCGCGTGACGTCGAGCAGGACACGCTGCCGGGGATCTGACGGCGGCGAGTTGCTGCCGGAGGCGCCGGGGCGGTTCTGCCGGACCCGGTGGCTGACCGCCGATGCGCCGGTGGGAGCATGATCCGGAAGGTTCGCGGAAGCCGGCCGACGGATTCTCAGGAGCATGCCGTGATCACTCCTTGGCACCGCGCTGCTTCCTACGCGGCGATCGTCACCCTTGTCTCCTGGGCGGTGGCCGAGGTCACGGACTTCCTCTGGGCGTTGCCCACGGGTGTGGGTGCCTGGGCTCGGACGACCTTTCCGTTTCCGGATGCGCTGGTCTTCCCGCTGTCCGCGATCGTCGTGCTGACGGCGGTGCGGATGGCGCTGCCGGCGCTGTCGCGGTCGCGTACGGTCGCGGTCGACGCGAGTTCGTACAGTTTCGTCATGCTGGTGACCGCCACCGCGCAGGCCGCGGTGTACGGGGACGAGTCTCCCCTGGACATCGGGGTCGTCACCTTGCTCCTCGGGCTGTACTCGCTTCAGATCCCGGCGGCGCTGGCGCTGTCGGCATGGGCGTACGGCCGGCTCGTGCCGGTCGTACGCGGCGGTCGGCCGTCCAGCGGAGGTGTGGGTTGTCGATGATGGGGCGCCTTTCCCGCAAGGCGCGGATCGCCGTGGGCGTGGCCGCCGCCGGGCTGGTGGTCGCCGGTGATCTCGTGGTGCGCGAGGTGAGCTCGCCCGCGTACGGCGTGGAGGCGGCGCCGAGGGGCGACGCGCCTGAGTGCGGGCGGATCGCGAAGGGCTTTCCGGCCGACCTGGCCGGGCGGGAGCGCGCTCGTGGCGGGGCGCCCGGGGTCGCTGTGTGGGGCGACCGGGCGGTGATACTGCGCTGTGGGGTGCGCCCGCCCCTTCCGACCGTCGACGCGTGCGTGAATGTCGACGGTGTGGACTGGGTGGTCGAGGAGGCGAAGCTCGACACCGACCGGAGGGTCCTCGTCTCTTACGGCCGGGACCCGGCGGTGGAAGTCTCGGTCTCCGACCGGGTCGCCGAAATCGACGGCGTCCTGGTGGAGTTGAGCAAGGCCGTGAAGCCGATCCGGCAGGAGCGGAAGTGTCTGTCCCTCAGTGACGTCCCACGGGGCAGCGGCGCTCAGCCGTCGCAGTACGCGCACTGAGCGCCGCCGGGCGCCGCCGAGCGCCGCCGTCAGTGCGATGCGCGCTTGCCCCCCGTCCGGCGGTCGCGCTCGTAGACCTCCTCGGGCGCGAGGAGATCGGTCGCGCCGGTGAAGCGGAGGAACTCCGGGTCGAGGCAGTTGTCCCAGTCGTCGGCGCAGCGGTGCTGCCAGGAGGGGCCGTCCCAGTCGTCGTCCTCGCGGGCGCGGTGGACGACGCGGCCCCGCCAGCGGTACTCGATCAGCGTGGCCGCCGGGTGGTCGTCGGCGAGCGGGGCGAGCCAGCCGGGGGCGATGGCGGCGAGCGGCTCGCCCCAGTCGGTCGGGGTGGTGGGGGTGGGCAGGGCCGTCGGCGGCGGGTCGGGCAGCGGGGTCGCGGGCGTGGCCATGGGGCCGACGTCGGCGTCACGGTTGTTGCCGGTGCGGTAGCTGCCGTTGACGGACAGCCGCCACGAGCCGTCGGGGTGGCGCCGCCACGCCGCCTCGGGGGCGTCCGCCTCGGGGGTGTCGGCCTCGGGGGCGACGGGCGGGCGGTCGCCGGTCGTGGTCGCCACCCGCACCTCGTCGAAGCCGTACCGGCAGTACCGGTACGGGCCGTCGTTCACATCCTCCTGCCAGATCAGGTCGAGTTCGCTGCCCTCGTTGTGGTGCCGGCCCCAGACCGCGCCGTAGAGGTAAGGGGCGTGATCCTGGCAGAAGTTCACGATGTCGGGGCTCTTGCCCGAGCCGTACTGGATGTCGACGTAAGCCCCCTCCGGGCCGCACCGGGTCACCACCGGGACGTGGTACGAACCGCCGCGGCCGAGCAGCATCCAGGTGATCCACTGCGCCTCGACACCGTTGATGCGGTCGCCGGGGCGGGCGTAGACCCGGATGGCGTCGGTGAGGATGTTCGACATGCGCTCATGGTGTCAGCCGGCGTGGCGCACGGTCAGTTGGCTATCCCCACCGTGTGGCGCACCGTGTCCGGGTCGGCCAGGCAGGTCAGCAGCGCGTCCGCCACATCGGCGCGGCTGATGGTCATGCCGCCCGGGACGTTGTCGCCGATCACGCGTCGATACGTGCCGGTGTGGGGCTTGTCCGTGAGCTTGGGCGGCCGTACGACGGTCCACTGCGTGTTGCTCGCGCTGATCGCCTGCTCCATGGCCGCCAGGTCCGCGTAGAGGTCCCGCAGCATCCTGCGCAGCAGCGGATAGACCATCACGCGGGTGAGCGCGCCCTCGCCCTCGGCCACGGGGCCGACCGGGGCGGCGCTGATGGCCGACAGCCGGCGTACGCCCGCCCGGTCCATGGCCGTGGCGATCGAGCGCAGGGCGGTGCCGGCGATGGGGGTGCTCTTGGCCTGCGCGTTGTTCGTCGGGCCCACGGCGGAGATCACCGCGTCCCGGCCGGCCACGTGGGGGAGCAGCGGCTCGTGGTGGGTGAGGTCGGGGACGGTGACCACCTCGAGCCGCGGATGGGCGGGGACGGGCAGCCGCGCGGGGTCGCGCACCACCGCGGTCACCTGGTGTCCCGAGTCGAGGGCCTGCTGCACGACGTGACGGCCGACGCCGCCGGTGGCGCCGAACACGGTGAGCTTCATGGGGTTCCCTTCAGGGGCCAGGGGGGGTGAGTGAGTACTTACTCACCCCCGTCTCCGGTAGGGTGAGTGAATGCTCACCCCGAAGTCAAATCGGCCCACCCCGGAGCGTCTGCTGGACGCCGCCGAGAAGCTGATGCGCACCACCGGACTGGCCAACGCCACCACCAAGGCCATCGCACGCGAGGCGGGCTGCTCGGAGGCGGCGCTCTACAAGCACTTCGCGAACAAGGAGGAGCTGTTCGTGCGGGTGCTCACCGAGCGCTCGCCCAACGCCGGGCCGCTTCTCGCCGCGCTCACCGGCGACCCGGGGGAGCGCACCGTCGAGGAGTGCCTGGCGGAGATCGCCCGCCACGCCTCGCTCTTCTACGCCGACGCCATGCCGATGGCGGCCTCCCTCTTCGCGGAGCCGGCGCTGCTCAACCGCCACCGGGAGGGCATCCAGCAGATCGGCAGGGGCCCGCACATGGTGCTGGAGGCGCTGACCGGCCATCTGCGGCGGGAGCGCGAACGCGGGCGGATCCGGGCCGACGCCGACCCGCGCGCGGCTGCCGCGCTGCTGCTCGGCGCCTGTTTCCAGCGGGCGTTCTTTCTGCACTTCTCGGGCGAGGAGGCGGTGCAGCCGGTGGCGGAGTTCGCGCCGGCCGTGGCCCGTACGGTGTGGGCGGCGGTCGGGTGAGCCCGCCACCCCCGGGAGGCCTATCGGGGGGCCTCTCGGGACGCGTGCCAACTGCGCTGTCGCCGAAGGGCCTTGCGTATGATGCGGGCGGTCTCGCAGCCGTGGGGCCCGTGTGCGTTTCTTTGACGAAAGGCGGACCACCACCGTGTCCGATGACCAGGAGGACGAGGTCCACGAGGTGCTCGACGAGCTGGAAGACGCCCTGGAGGACATGGGCATCGACGTCGAGATCGACGGCGACTGAGCGGCGGGGGTAGCCGACGCCCGTTGGCTACCCTCCTCGCGCGAGCCGGAACGCGTGCTTCACGCGGCACCTTGGGCGGGCTCGGCGAACAGCTCTGCCAGCAACTCGGCCATGGTTGTGGTGGGGGCGCCTTCGGCCAGGACCGCTTCTGCTTCACGGGCCAGCAGCACATCGGCTGCTTCTTCCAACGCCTCAAATTCCGCGATGGATACCACAGCCGCCACCGGCACGCCGTTGCGAGTGATCACCGTGGGTGTGCCCTGCTCGGCACGGTTGATGTGGTCGGCCAGATGCGCTCGGGCTTCCCGCACGGTCACGGTGTTCTCGTCCATGCGGGCAGGGTACACACGGCCATGTACATGAGTGCCCGGGCGAGCGGCGCCCTTGACTACCGCGCGGTGGCCCCGGAGCTCTGTCCGGGAGACGGGCTGGTCGAGGGCGTCTTCTCCGGGGCGGACCAGGGGCTTACGCCCAGTTTGCCGGTGTTGCCGAGGTCGAGCATTTCGGTCACCGTGTGCGCGGGGCGCCCCGTGGCCGGAGTGACCTCCACCTGGCTGCCGGTGACCGCAGGGGTCGTCGCGTCGGTCACGGTGTTCCGCCACACCAGGCTCGCCACCGCCTTCTCGCCGGGCCGCAGCGTGACCGGCCGCGGAGCGGCGTCGAAGTTGTCGAGGGTGGCGATGCCCGCAGACCCGTGGCTGACGCGGATGTCCAGTGGCTTTCCGTCCTCGTCCAGGACGCGGATGGCCGGATAGCCGTTCAGCGTGTACGTCTTCTTACCGCAGTTGACCAGCTCCAGGGTCATGACGCGCAGGCCCATCGCGGCGCTTGGCTCCTCGCCCCGGACGGACACGCCGGCCGGTGAGCAGGTGGGCGGCGCGGTGGGGGTGGCGGTCGTCAGGTCGCCGTAGCGGGGGCCGTCCTGGAGGCGGTCGGGGGCGACGGGGGCGGGCGGCGGGGCGGGGGCGGCGACCGCCTCGGAGGCGGGCTTGGTGCCGCAGGCGGTGAGCAGGCCGAGCAGGCCCGCCGTCGTGGCCAGCGCGGCCCGGTGGCGAAGGGGCGACCTACGGGGTGCGGCCGGGGCCGTCGGTCTGTCGGCCTCTGGGCCACTTGTCGTCATGGCGTCATCCTCGCACGGTCGGGCGTGAGTTCGAGCGGTGTCGCGGGCACCCGACGAAAGTCAGATGCGGACCTGGCGATCGGCAGTGGGGCGGGGGTCCGGTGCCGGGCCAGAGTCGGGGCATGCGATTCATGACTTCCACCGCGCCGCGGCTCTCCCGGCGTCAACTGATCGGCGGCCTGGCCGCTACGGGGGCCGCGGTGGCCCTCGGGTCCGCCTCCCTCGCCTCCGGAGCGGTGACCTCCGGCAAGGGCCGCAAGGGCGGCGAAGAACAGGCGCGCGACGGCGATCCCGTACGGGTCGAGTTGCCCGCGCCCACCGGCCGCCACCCGGTCGGGATGACCGAGTTGCACCTCGTGGACCAGGGGCGGAAGGAGCGGTGGGGGCCCGGGGACCGGGAGCTCATGGTGAGCGTGTGGTACCCGGCGCGGCAGGGGGCGGACGGGGCCTCGGCCCCGTATATGCGGGCGGGCGCGGCCGAGGCGTTCGGGGCGGGCGCCGCGCGGATCCTCCGGATCGAGCCCGGTGCCATCGACTGGGCCGGGTTCACCACACATGCCCGCGAGGGGGTGGACGCGGCGCCCGGGCCGGCGCCCAGGCCCGTGGTGCTGTACTCGCCCGGGATGTACAACGAGCGCACGCTGGACACCGACGCGGTGGTGGAACTGGCCTCGCGGGGCTATGTCGTGGTGACCGTCGACCCGACCTACGAGGCACACGCGGTGGAGTTCCCGGACGGCAGGGTCGTCGAGGCGTCGTCCGAGATCGGCAGGATCGAGCCGGTGGCCGAGCGGAACAAGACCGCGCTGGAGGTGCGCGTGGCCGATGTCCGGTTCGTGCTGGACCGGCTGGAGGCGCTGGCGCGCGGAGACAACCCGGACGCCGGACGGCGACGGCTGCCCGGCGGGCTGGGCGCGGCGCTGGACATGGGGCGGGTCGGGATGTTCGGCCACTCGCTCGGCGGGATGACGACGGCGGAGGCCATGCGTCTTGACCACCGGATCCGCGCCGGGGTCAACCTGGACGGGCCGCTCGGTTACGACTGGGCGGACCCCGATCTGCTGCTGCCGGTCGCGCACAGCGGGCTCGACCGGCCGTTTCTGCTGATGGGCGCGTGGCTGGACACCACGTCGGAGCGGCTGCCGCACACCCATGAACACTCGCCGTCGTGGCGGGCGCTGTGGCAGAACTCCACGGGCTGGAAGCGCGATCTGTGGACCCGGGCGGCCGAGCACAACTCGTTCACCGACTACGAGATCGTCCTCCCCGCCCTCGCCGAGCGCCTGACGCTGCCGGCGGGGCTGCGGAAGCAGATGATCGGCACCGTGGACCCGGCCCGTTTCTCGGCGAGCCGGCGGGCGTACCTCACGGCGTTCTTCGACCGGCATCTGCGCGGGCTGCACCGGCCGCTGCTGGACGGGCCGTCCCCGCGCCACCCGGATGTGGCGTTCATCGGCTGAGCCCGGTGACGACGACGGGCGTCAGCCGCGCGGCGGCGCCGGCTGCCCCAGCAGGGAGAGGAAGGACCGGAACGCGGCGGGCATGTCCAGCGCCTCCGGGTCGTGCAGCCACTGGTACTGGAGCCCGTCCATCACCGCCACCAGCAGCGGCGCGGCCTCCTCGGGCGTGAGCCCGCCGGGCAGCCGGTCGCCGAACTCGCCGCGCAGGGTGGCTGCCATGTCGGCGCGCACATGCTCATAGCGCTGGGCGAAGTACTCGCGGGCCGGGTGGTCCTCGGTGACGCTCTCGCCGAGGAGGGCGGAGAAGGTCTGCACGATGCCCGGCCGCATGGCGTTGTACTCCACCAGCGAGGCGAGCAGATCCAGCGGCCAGGCGCCCGACTCGCCCTTCCGCGCCGACCCGGTGTCCCACTGGTCGCGCTCCTCGAGCACCGCGACGAGCAGCGACTCCTTGGTGGGGAAGTAGTGGAGCAGGCCCTGCTGGGTCAGGCCGACGCGCTCGGCGACCGCGCCCAGGGTGGCGCCCCGGTAGCCGCGCTCGGCGATGACCTCGAGCGCGCAGCGTACGATCTCGGCGCGCCGCTCCTCGCCGCGCGCCCCGCGTCTGGTGCCGCCGGGGCCACGGCCGCCGTAGCCGCCACCGCCCCGGCCACCCCCGCCGCCCCGCGTCCCCTCGGCCATCGCCGTCTCCGCCTTCCCGCTCGTGCCGTTTGTCATATGCCGTCGCCCGACCGTACGGCATTCCCGGATCGGCGCGGCCAGCCGAAAGTGCATAACGAAAAGGTAACTATGCCTACTCGGCTACAGGTCATCGGGGTCGGTTACGGCCACCATGGCCTGAACCGTCAGCAGTGATCAGGAGGTGGCGCGGTGAAGGCCGTGGAGAACGCGCTCGGCAAGCTCGATCTGGACACCAAGGCGCGGCTGCTCTCCGGCCAGGACATGTGGTCGCTGCCCGCCGTCCCCGAGATCGGGCTGCGGTCGCTGGTGATGTCGGACGGCCCGATCGGCGTGCGCGGGGTGCACTGGAGCGCCGACGACCCGTCCATCGCCCTGCCCAGCCCCACCGCCCTGGCCGCGACCTGGGACCCCGCCCTCGCCCGCCGCGCCGGCCACCTCCTCGCCCAGGAGGCCCGCCGCAAGGGCGTGCACGTGCTGCTGGCGCCGACGGTCAACCTGCACCGCTCGCCGCTGGGCGGCCGCCACTTCGAGGCGTACAGCGAGGACCCGTACCTCACCGGCGAGATCGGCACCGGATATGTGACCGGCGTCCAGGAGGGCGGGGTGGGCACCACCGTCAAGCACTTTGTCGCCAACGACGCCGAGACCGAGCGCTTCACCGTCGACAACAGGGTCGGCGCCCGGGCCCTGCGCGAGCTGTACCTGGCCCCCTTCGAGGCCATCGTCAAGAACGCCCGCCCCTGGGGCGTCATGGCCGCCTACAACGGCGTCAACGGCTCGACGATGACCGAACACCGCGAGCTGCAACAAGGGGTGCTGCGCGGTGAGTGGGGGTTCGACGGCTTCATCGTCTCCGACTGGCTGGCCGCCCGCGACACCGTGCGGGACCTGCTCGGCGGGCTCGACGTCGCCATGCCGGGACCGCGCACCGTCTACGGCGAGGCGCTGGCCGCCGCCGTACGGGCCGGGGAGGTCCCCGAGGCCGACGTGGACGAGGCGGTGCGCCGGGTGCTGACCCTGGCCGCCCGCGTCGGGGCGCTGGAGGGCCTGGACGGGGAAGCCCCGGCCGTGGCCGCCGCCGACCGGCCGGAGGCCGTGGACGGCGAGGCGCTGGCCCGTGAGATCGCCCGGCGCTCCTTCGTCCTGCTGCGCAACGAGCCCGCCGCAGCCTTGCCGGGTCGCCCGGTCCTGCCGCTCGACCCCGCCGGGGTGTCGCGCGTCGCGCTGCTCGGCGCCGCCGCCCGCGACGCCCGGGTGCTCGGCGGCGGCTCCGCCCAGGTCTTCCCCGAGCGCGTCGTCTCCCCGCTGGAGGGGCTGCGCGCCGCCCTGCCCCCGGGCGTCCTGACGTACGCCGTCGGCGCCGACCCCACCGATGAACTCGCCCCGGCCGCCCAGGGGTTCGAGCTGGGCGCCGTCGTGCGCGCCGAGGACGGGCGGACGCTGGGGGAGTCGCGGCTGCCGAACGGCGAGGTGCGGTGGCTCGGCGACTTCCCCGAGGGGGTGACGTACGAGGAGCTGCACACCGTCGAGATCACCGGCACCTTCACCCCGCGCGAGTCCGGCCGCCACTCCTTCGGCACCCGCGGCCTGGGCGCGTTCCGGCTGACCGTCGACGACGAGGTGCTGTACGACGGGGTGCAGGACATGGAGGAGGCGCGCGACCCCTTCGAGGCGTTCTTCGGCGAGCCCAAGCAGCGCGCGACCGCCGAGCTGACGGCGGGCCGGCCCGTACGGATCAGCCTCACCTGTGAGGTCGTCCGGCTCGACGAGGCCGCCGCCCCGCTCCAGGCCGTGTCCCTGAGCCTGATGCACCGCGCCCCCGAGCGCGACGCCGACGAGCTGATCGCGGAGGCCGTGGCGGCAGCGGCGGCGGCCGACGTCGCCGTGGTGGTGGTCGCCACCACCGAGCGCGTCGAGAGCGAGGGCTTCGACCGCTCCGACCTGCGGCTGCCGGGCCGTCAGGACGAGCTGGTGCGGCGCGTGGCCGCGACCGGCACCCGCACCGTGGTGGTCGTCAACTCCGGCTCGCCGGTGGAGATGCCATGGCGCGAGGACGTCGCCGCGGTGCTGCTGAGCTGGTTCCCGGGGCAGGACGCGGGCACGGCGCTCGCGGACGTGCTGCTCGGCGCCGAGGAGCCCGGCGGGCGGCTGCCCACCACCTGGCCGGCCCGGCTGGCCGACGCCCCGGTGAGCCGGGTCCGGCCGACGGACGGCCGGCTGAGCTACGACGAGGGCGTGTTCATCGGCTACCGGGCCTGGGAGCGGCGCGCGGCCGAGCGGCCGGAGGCGACCCCGGCCCCCGCGTACTGGTTCGGCCACGGCCTCGGGTACACCGAATGGTCCTATGAGTCGGCCGAGTTCACCCCCGCGGCGGAGCCGGGCGGCGACACCCTGGGCACGCTCACCGTCGAGGTCCGCAACACCGGGGCGCGGGCGGGCCGCGAGGTGGTCCAGGTCTATCTCGCGGTGCCCGAGGGCGACGGCGAGGAGCGCCCGGTGCGCCGCCTCGCCGGGTTCGCCTCCGTCACCGCCGGGCCGGGCGAGGGGGCCCGCGCCGACATCGTGCTGCCGCGCCGGGCCGCGGAGGTCTGGGACGAGGCGGCGCACGCGTGGCGGCTGGTCCCCGGCGCGTACGCCGCGCAAGCGGGCCGCAGCGTCGCCGACCGCCCGCTGTCCGTCCCGGTGACGGTGGCCTGAGCGGGGTGTGGCCCCATCACCGGCGAGTGAGCCGAAGGGGCGCGGCCGCTGTCGAAAGGGAGAGCGCGCGGAGGCCCCGAGGTACGAGGGGTCGAGCACGGTCGACCGTCGACAGGGGCTGTAGCGCCCCGGAGGCGAACCGAGCCAAGCTAAGGAGCAGTGATGCGGCGGTAGGCCATGTCGGCGAGCTGCTGCTGGCCCTCCTTGCTCGGGTGGAACCAGTCCCACCGGCTCAACTCGTCCTCCGAGAACTGGTAGTTGTGCACCGCGCCGTCGTACCGGCACAGCGCGTCCTGGGTGCAGACGGACTTCAGCGCGGTGTTGTACTCGTCCACCCGGTTCTCCACCCGGCGGCGGCGCTCCACCGCCGCCGGGTCGGTGGCGTCGGAGTCCTTCAGCATCGACGGGCAGATCCCCAGCTTCCAGATCTGCCGGCCCAGCACGTTCTTGCGCCCCTCGGACCACAGCCGCTTCAGGTCGGGCACGCTGGCCACGTACACCTGGGTCTTGGGTAGTTCGCGGCGCAGCGTCTTGAGCGCGGCGCCGAAGGCGGCCTGGAACGCGGCCGTGGGGGTCATGTCGTCGACCGAGTCCCGGCAGGCGTCGTTGGCGCCGATCAGGACGGTCACCAGCTGCGGCTTGTGGCCGACGGCCGACTGGATCTGCCCGGACAGATCGGCCATCACCGCGCCCGTCTTGGCGTAGTTCCAGCTGCGCGCGCCGGAGCGGGAGGAGGCGGGGAGCAGTCGGCGGGCGAGGCTGTTCACCTCCGTCCCGGTGGACCACGACACCTCGGGGCAGTCGGACAGCACCGAGCAGGCGTCGAAGCCACGGGTGATGGAGTCCCCGAGGGAGGCGATGGAGCCGGGCTTGGTGTTCCACAGGACGCTGGGCTTGGCGGCGGGGCGCTTGCCGCCCCGTGGGCCGCCCGGGTGGGAGGCGTCGTCGGAGCCGCCGAAACAGCCCCCCGACGCGAGCACGGCGCCCGCCGTGAGCACGGCGACGGCGGTTCGGGTGGCGGTTCGGGTGGCGGTACGGGTCGTGGTCGTGGCCGTAGGTGCGGCCGTGGGCGTCGGCCGGACCCGGCGTGCTGCGCTGCCCCGCATGGCTGTTCCCCCTCCGACTGTTGGGTGATTCTGTCCAGGACCGACGGTACGTCACTCCTCCGGTCGCGCCGCGCGGTAGCTTTTTCCCGTGCCAGTTGAGCTCCGCCCCTGGCGGGAACGGGAGCGTTCCGGTACGGCTAAGTTACCCGGCGTCACATGCTGTCCGTTTTCATAAGGATTCTGCCCGAGAAATTTCACTGCTGGTAACCTCGGGGCTGGTGCGAGGGTGATCATTAGGGCAGAATGTCTAGTGCTGTCCCGGGCGTCACCGATACGGGCACGAGGCCGCTGGGGAAGGCGTACCTCGAACCGCACAGGAGGCCCAGGTGACGACACGTGGAGTTCTGTACGTGCACTCCGCTCCGCGCGCGCTGTGCCCACACGTCGAATGGGCCATCGCGGGCGTACTCGGCGTGCGCGTAACCCTCGACTGGATCAAGCAGCCCGCCGCTTCCGGCACTTGGCGCGCCGAGTTCTCCTGGCAGGGCGAGGTCGGCACCGCCTCCAAACTGGCCTCCGCGCTCCGCGGCTGGCACCTGCTGCGCTTCGAGGTGACCGCCGAGCCGTGCGCCACGGCCGAGGGCGAGCGCTACAGCTCCACCCCCGACCTGGGCATCTTCCACGCCGTCACCGGCATGCACGGCGACATCCTGATCCCCGAGGACCGGCTGCGCGCCGCGCTCGCGCGGTCGGCGCGCGGGGAGAGCGATCTGCACGCCGAGGTCGCCAAGCTGCTCGGCAAGCCCTGGGACGACGAGCTGGAGCCCTTCCGCTACGCGGGGGAGGGCGCGCCCGTCCGCTGGCTCCACCAGGTGGTCTGAGTACGGCACGTCACCCGGCCCGTCCTTGGCCTGGAGTCCGCTCCAGGCCTTAGCGTTCGGCCATGACGACCGAGAACCTCCCCACCCCCCGCCCCGCCCGATCCGTCGCGGTCCTCGGCACCGGCATCATGGGCTTCCCCATGGCCCGTAACCTCGCCGGGGCCGGGCTCGAGGTCCGCGCGTGGAACCGCACCCGGAGCAAGGCCGAGGGGCTCGCCGCCCACGGCGTGCGCGTCACCGACACCCCCGCCGAGGCCGTGGACGGCGCCGACGCCGTCCTCACCATGCTGTACGACGGCCCCGCCGCCCTCGACGCGATGCGGCAGGCCGCCCCGGCGCTGCGCCCCGGCATGGTGTGGTCCCAGTCCACCACCGCCGGCCTCGGCGGCCTCGACGCCCTCGCCGCGTTCGCCCGGGAGAGCGGGCTGGTCTTCGTCGACGCCCCCGTGCTGGGCACCAAGCAGCCCGCCGAGAGCGGACAGCTGCTGGTGCTCGCCGCGGGCCCGGAGCCGGCCCGTACGGTCCTGGCCCCCGTCTTCGAGGGGATCGGCAGCCGGACCCTGTGGGTGGGCGACAACGGTGAGGAAGGCGCGGCCAGCCGGCTCAAGCTGGTGGCCAACAGCTGGGTGCTCACCGTGACCCACGGCACCGCCGAGGCGCTCGCCCTCGCCAAGGGGCTCGGCGTGGACCCGCGCGCCTTCCTGGACGCCGTCGCGGGCGGGGCGCTGGACATGGGCTATCTGCGGGCCAAGTCGGACCAGTTGCTGAACGGCCGCCTGGAGGCCAGCTTCGCGACCAGGACCGCGGAGAAGGACGCGCGGCTGATCGTCGAGGCGGGGGAGGGGGCTGGGGTGCGGATGGATGTGGTGGCCGCGGGGGCGGAGCGGTTTCGGAGGGCGGCGGAGCTTGGGCATGGCGAGGAGGACATGGTGGCGTCGTACTTCGCGAGCTTCGGCTGACGCGCCGCGGCTTCCTGGGGCGGGGCGCGCCTGCGGCGGGCCTTGTCCCCTACCCGCCCCTTCCCACAACCTGGGCTCCGCCCCGGACCCCGCTCCTCAAACGCCGGAGGGGCTTGATCTGCCCTGACGGGCAGATCAAGCCCCTCCGGGGGGTCAGACCGTGCGGAGGGCCAGGACCACGTTGTGGCCGCCGAAGCCGAACGAGTCGTTGAGCGCCGCGATGGTGCCCGCCGGGAGGGGGCGGGGTTCGCCGCGCACGATGTCGGCGTCCGCCTCGGGGTCGAGGCTGTCGAGGTTGATCGTCGGCGGGGCCAGCCGGTGGTACAGGGCCAGCACCGTGGCCACCGTCTCCACGCCGCCCGCGCCACCGAGCAGGTGACCGGTCATCGACTTGGTGGCGGAGATCGCCATGTGGTCGACGTCGTGGCCGAAGACCTTGCGCAGCGCCTTCAGCTCCGCCACATCGCCCTGCGGGGTCGAGGTCGCGTGCGCGTTGACGTGCACGATCTCGGCCGGCTTGAGCTCGGTGGACTCGACCAGGTTCTGGAGGGCGTGGGCGATGCCGTTGCCGGACGGCTCCGGCTGGGTGATGTGGTGCGCGTCGGCCGAGATGCCCTGGCCGACGGCCTCGGCGTAGACCCGCGCGCCGCGGCGGGCGGCGTGGTCGGCCGACTCCAGGACGACGATGCCGGCGCCCTCGCCCATCACAAAGCCGTTGCGGTCGGTGTCGTACGGCCGCGAGGCGCCCTGCGGGTCCTCGTTGTTCTTCGACATCGCCATCATGTTGCCGAAGGCCACGATGGGCAGCGGGTGGATGGCCGCCTCGGTGCCGCCCGCGATGACCACATCGGCGCGGCCGGTGCGGATCATCTCGATGGCGTAGCCGATGGCCTCCGCGCCCGACGCACAGGCGCTGACCGGGGTGTGGACACCGGCGCGGGCGCCGACCTCAAGGCCGACGTTGGCCGCGGGGCCGTTGGGCATCAGCATCGGCACGGTGTGCGGGGACACCTTGCGGACGCCCTTCTCGCGCAGCACGTCGTGCTGGTCGAGAAGGGTGGTCACACCGCCGATGCCGGAGGCCACGACCGCGCCGAGCCGGTCGGGGTCGACCGTCGGGTCCTCGCCCGCCCTGGCGGTGAAGCCGGCGTCCGCCCAGGCCTCACGGGCCGCGATCAGCGCGAACTGCGCCGAGCGGTCGAGCTTGCGGGCGTGCGGACGCGGGATGACGGTGCCTGGTTCCACCGCGATGCGCGCGGCGATGCGGACCGGCAGATCGGCCGCCCAGTCCTCTTCGAGGAGACGGACGCCAGAACGCCCGGCGAGCAGTCCCTCCCAGGTGGAGGCGGTGTCGCCACCCAGCGGCGTCGTGGCACCAACACCGGTGACGACCACGGTGCGATTGGTCGAGCTCACAGGATTTCCTACTTTACGTGGAGAGAAGGTGCTGGACCTGCCACCGCTCGGGTGGCGACAAGCGCTCGGGCTCAGCCCTGGTGCTTGAGGATGTAGTCGGCGGCGTCGCCGACGGTCTTGAGGTTCTTGACGTCGTCGTCCGGGATCTTGACGTCGAAGCGCTCTTCGGCGGCGACGACGACCTCGACCATGGACAGCGAGTCGACGTCCAGGTCGTCCGTGAAGGACTTGTCCAGCTGGACGTCCTCGGTCGGGATGCCGGCGATCTCGTTCACGATGTCGGCGAGGCCCTTGAGGATCTCTTCCTGGGTGGCGGCCATTGCGGCGCTCCTTCTTCGGGTGATTGCGGTGAGTGCGCAGCGTCCGAGCTGTTCGGGGCTGCGTTAAGGATCTTGACTAAGGGAGGGTAACGACCGTCGCTGCGTACACGAGACCCGCCCCGAAGCCGATGACGAGCGCGGTGTCGCCGCTCTTCGCCTGCCCGGTCGCCAACAGCCGCTCCATGGCGAGCGGGATGGAGGCGGCCGAGGTGTTGCCGGTGGTCTCCACGTCACGGGCGACCGTGACGTGTTCCGGCAGATCAAGGGTTTTGACCATCGAGTCGATGATCCGCATGTTGGCCTGGTGGGGGATGAAGACATCGAGGTCCTGGGGGCTGACCCCGGCGTCGTCGAGGGCCTGCTGGGCGACCTTGGCCATCTCGAAGACCGCCCAGCGGAAGACGGCCTGGCCCTCCTGGGTGAGCGCGGGGAAGCGTACCTCGTCGGCCTTCTGGTCGCGGTACACATCCCACGGCAGCGTCTGGGTGATGGTCTCGGACTTGTCGCCCTCGGAGCCCCAGACGGTCGGGCCCATGGCGGGCTCCTTGGACGGGCCGACGACCACGGCGCCCGCGCCGTCGCCGAACAGGAAGGCCGTCGAGCGGTCCTCCAGGTCGGTCAGGTCCGAGAGCCGCTCCACGCCGATGACCAGGACGTACTCCGCGGTGCCGTCGGTGACCATGCCCTTGGCGAGGGTCAGGCCGTAGCCGAAGCCCGCGCAGCCGGCCGAGACGTCGAAGGCGGCCGGCTTGCCGGTGCCGAGCAGATGGGCGATCTCGGTGGCCACCGCGGGGGTCTGCTTGAGGTGCGAGACGGTCGCGACGATCACGCCGCCGATCTGCTCCGGTGTCAGGCCCGCCGCGGCGATGGCCTTTCCGCCCGCCTCGACGGACATCGCGGCCACCGTCTCGTCCGGCCCGGCCCAGTGGCGTGTGGCGATCCCCGAGCGACTGCGGATCCACTCGTCGGAGGAGTCGATGTGCTTGAGGATCTCCTCGTTGGGCACCACACGGTGCGGACGGTAGCCGCCGACACCGAGGATGCGCGCGTACGGGGCGCCCTTACTGGGCTTGATCTTCGCAGTCATGCTCTGGGAGCTCCTATTCGGCCGGGGTGTCGGCGACCGGAACAGCGTGCTCGGCGATCAGCGCACGGGCCGCCTCGAGGTCGTCGGGAGTCTTGAGGGCCAGCGTCTTGACGCCCGGCAGGGCGCGCTTGGCGATACCGACGAGTGTGCCACCCGGAGCCACCTCGATGATCGCGGTGGCTCCCAGCTGCTGGAAGGTCTCCATGCACAGATCCCAGCGGACCGGGTTGGACACCTGGGCCACCAGGCGCTGGGCCACCTCCGCGCCGGATGTGACGACCTGTCCGTCCCGGTTGGAGACGTAGGGGATGCGCGGATCGGCCACGGGGGCGCCCGCGATCAGGGTTTCGAGCGCCGAGACCGCCGGGGCCATGTGGTCGGTGTGGAACGCGCCCGCCACCTTCAGCGGGACGACCCGGCGCACCCCTTCAGGCTTGTCCTCGGCCAGCGCGGCCAGCTGCTCGGCGGTGCCCGCGGCCACGATCTGGCCGGCGCCGTTGACGTTCGCCGGGGTCAGCCCGAGCTTGGTCAGATGGGCGACGACGTCCTCCTGCTCGCCACCGAGCACCGCTGCCATGCCGGTCTCGGCCTGGGCCGCGGCCTCCGCCATGGCGAGACCTCGCCGGCGGACCAGCACCATGGCGGCCTCGGCGGTGAGCACTCCGGCGAACGCGGCCGCCGCGAGCTCACCGACGCTGTGGCCCGCGGTCGCGCCGAGCGAGCCCTGGAACTCCTCGGCGCCCTCGGAGAACAGCGCCTGGGCGGAGGCCAGTGCCGCGGCCACCAGCAGCGGCTGGGCGACGGCGGTGTCCCGGATCTCCTCCTCGTCGGCCTTGGTGCCGTAGTGGATCAGATCCAGGCCGGATACGGCGGACCACCACGTCAACCGTTCGGTGACGCCGGGGAGGTCGAGCCAGGGGGTCAGGAAGCCGGGCTTCTGGGCGCCCTGGCCGGGAGCGACGAGTACGAGCACCCTCACACTCTCTCTTGTGGGTGGTCCCGCCCGCCCGTGAGGACAAGGACGAAGAACCGTGTAGGGAATTGTTGGGGTCCGACAAAGACCTAGACCTGGGGGTCCGCGTCGGTCAGACGCCCCAGGATCAGGGCTATGCGCAGAGTAAACGCGGACCGGACGTCGGAGGGAGACCATCCGGTGACGTCGGTCACACGTCGTAGCCGGTAGCGCACGGTGTTCGGGTGAACGAAGAGCATCCGCGCCGCGCCTTCCAGACTGCTTGCCTGTTCCAGATATACGCTCAGAGTTTCCAGCAGGGCGGAGCCCGCCTCTTCCAGCGGTCTGTAGATCTCCTCCACCAACTGCTCACGCGCGGCCGGGTCCGAGGCCATCGCGCGTTCCGGAAGAAGATCGTCCGCGAGCACCGGACGCGGTGCGTCCGGCCAGGCGGTGCACGCCTTGAGCCCGGCCGCGGCGGCCGCGGCCGACTTGGTCGCGGCCAGCAGGTCGGACACCACCGGGCCCGCCACCACCGGGCCCGCCGCGAACGGCCCGATCAGCGCCTTCGCGGCCTGGATCGGATTGTCCGAGCCGCCCGCGACCACCACCAGCCGGTCGCCGAGGACACCGGTGAGCACCTGGAGCTTGGCGTGGCGGGCGGCCCGCCGGATCGCCTCCACGGTCAGCTCGCTGTCCCCGTCGGGCGCGGTGCCCAGCACCACGCACACATGCTCCGGCGAGTTCCAGCCCAGGGCGGCGGCGCGGGACAGCGCGCCCTCGTCCGCCTCCCCCGACAGCACCGCGTTGACCACCAGCGACTCAAGCCGGGCGTCCCACGCGCCCCGGGCCTCGGCCGCCTGCGCGTACACCTGCGCGGTGGCGAAGGCGATCTCCCGCGCGTACACCAGCAGCGCCTCGCGCAGCACCGCCTCGTCGCCGGGCGCCGCCACCTCGTCGATCGCGGACTCCATGACCTCGATCGTGGTGCGGACCATCTCGACGGTCTGCCGCAGGGTGATCGCCCGGGTCAGCTCGCGCGGCGCGGTGCCGAACACATCGGTGCTGATGGCCTGCGGCGCCTCCGGGTGCCGGAACCACTCGGTGAACGCCGCGATGCCCGCCTGGGCGACAAGCCCGATCCAGGACCGGTTCTCGGGTGGCATCGCGCGGTACCACGGCAGCTGCTCGTCCATGCGGGCGATAGCGCTCGCTGCGAGCTTCCCGGAGGACTTCTCCAGGCGGCGCAGGGTGGCGCTGTGCGGATGAGGGCTGTTCGCGGCTGGTTCTGGCACGAGGACAAGACTGCCTTATCGGGTGACGGGGGCGTGGGTGTGGGTACCGTGGGCCGGATGATGCGGGTACAGCGCGCCGGTGAACGGTACCGGGGTGGACACGGGGCGGGCATCGAGACGCGCCACGCCTTTTCCTTTTCTGGGTATTACGACCCGGAGAATGTGAGATTCGGGTCACTCGTGGCCTGTAACGAGGAGCGGCTGGCGCCGGGGGCGGGCTTCGCCGAGCATCCGCACCGCGACCTGGAGATCGTCACCTGGGTGGTCGAGGGCGAGCTCACCCACGAGGACTCCGCCGGACACCGCACCGTGGTGCGCCCCGGCGATGTGCAGCGGCTCAGCGCGGGCGGCGGGGTGCGGCACAGCGAGCGCAACGAGGGCCGCGAGCCGCTGACCTTCGTCCAGATGTGGCTGGCCCCGGTGGCCGGCTTCACCTCGGCGGGCGCGGGCGCCGAGCCCGCGTACGAGGTGGTGCGCGGCCCGGCGGGCCCCGAGCCGTACGCCGTGGAGCGGGCGGACGCCGCGCTCGGCGTGTGGCGGCCGGCGGCCGGGGAGGGGGCGGAGCTGCCGGTGGCGCCCTGGGTGTACGCGCATGTGGTGCGGGGCGAGGTGGAGCTCGCCGGGGAGACGCTGACGGCGGGGGACGCGGCGCGGATCACCGGCGCGCGGGGTGAGCGGGCCCGTGCCCTGACCGATGCGGAGCTGCTGGTGTGGGCGATGCGCGCGGAGCCCTCGTACGGCTGACCGCGGGGTCAGGCGCGCAGCTCGGCGAGGATCGCGTCGGTCAGCGCGGGCCAGACCTCGACGGCCCAGGGGCCGAAGGCGCGGTCCGTCAGGGCCACGCAGGCCGCGCGCGCCTCCGGGTCCACCCACAGGAACGTTCCGGACTGGCCGAAATGCCCGAACGTGCGCGGCGAGGAGGAGGCGCCCGTCCAGTGCGGCGACTTGCCGTCGCGTATCTCGAAGCCGAGCCCCCAGTCGTTGGGCCGCTGATGTCCGTAGCCCGGCAGCACACCGCCGAGGCCGGGGAAGGCGACGGAGGTGGCCTCGGCCAGCGTCTGGGCGGCCAGCAGCCGCGGGGCCTGGAGCTCGGCCGCGAAGCGGGCCAGGTCGGCGGTGGTGGAGACGCCGTCCTTGGCGGGGGAGCCGGGCAGCTCGGTGGAGGTCATGCCCAGCGGCTCCAGCACCGCCTGGCGCAGATACTCGGCGAACGGGATGTCCGTGGCCTTGGCGATGTGGTCGCCGAGCACCTCGAACCCCGCGTTGGAGTACAGCCGGCGGGTGCCGGGCGGAGCTGCCACGCAGTGCACGTCGAAGGTGAGCCCGGAGGTGTGGGCGAGCAGATGGCGGACCGTGGAGCCCTCGGGCCCGGCCGGCTCGTCCAGCTCCACCGCGCCCTCCTCGACGGCGACCAGCGCGGCGTACGCGGCGAGCGGCTTGGTGACCGAGGCGAGGGGGAAGCGCCGGTCGGCCGGGCCGTATGATCCGGCCACCGTGCCGTCCGCGCGCACGACGGCGGCGGCCGCCGTGGGTACCGGCCAGTTCTCGATCATCCGCAGGCTCTCCATGACCCAGAGCCTAGCCAAGGGCGGACCCGGCCAAGAATTCGCCAAAACTGCGCTTGCTTGGAGTGCACTCCAAGTCAATAGCGTTGAGATCGTCGTGAGGGTTTACGGATCAGCGACTGCGAGAGGGTGGCGAGACGGTATGACCGTGTTGGAGAGCGCGCCGGTGAAGGTGCAGGCATGCGCGGGGACGGTCGGCCACCCCCGGCCCACCGGACAGGACCGCTACACGATCAGTGAGGTCGTCGCCCACACCGGGCTGACGGCGCACACCCTGCGCTGGTACGAGCGGATAGGGCTGATGCCGCATGTGGACCGCACCCACACCGGCCAGCGCCGCTTCAGCAACAAGGACCTGGACTGGCTCAGCCTCGTCGGCAAGCTCCGGCTGACCGGGATGCCGGTCGCGGACATGGTCCGCTACGCCGAGCTGGTGCGCGAGGGCGAGCACACTTTCGGCGAGCGGGAGGAGCTGCTGACCGCGCACCGGGAGAGCGTGCGGCAGCGAATCGCCGAGCTCCAGGACACCCTGCATGTCCTCGACTTCAAGATCGACATCTATGCCGACGCGCGCCGGGTCTCGGAGCGGGTCTGAAAGCCGCGAGTAATGAATTTCCGGAACTCGCCGGAAAAGCATTGCAGAGCGGACATGGCGCCCGTGGCGCTTTTGTCTTTTTGTGTCGCAGGCCACTGTTCGCCTTGTGTGCTGCCCCTCGTCGCCGGGGTTATTCAACGAATAGCAAAAATATCTACCGCTCGGGATCGCCGCCGCACTAAGATCGCCGACATGTTTATTCGTCGGATGTTACGAGCAACTGTCGGCCTCGCAGTTGTGGCCGGAGTCGCCCTCACCGGGACCGTCGAAGCCGGTGCCAAGACGGCGCAGGACTCGGAGAGACGGTCGTCGGCCGATGGGCAGTTGCTCTATTACAACCACTCCTATGGCGTGGTCGACCGCGAGACGGCCGACGCCGTCGAGAATTCGGACTTTTTGCGGGACTTCGCCAATTTCGAGGTCCGTACCACGAGCAGCGGTAACCTCACCTGGAAGGGCCGTTACCTCTACGGCGGCCAGACCTACATCGAGCTGTTCGGGACCGGCGACCTGCCGGGCCAGGACGGCAACTTCGGCTCCACCTCGGTCGCGTACTCGTCCGAGCACGACGGCGACCTGGCGAAGGTGAGCCAGAAGCTGCGGGACAAGGGCTTCGACAAGCTGGACGAATTCCTCCAGCAGCGTAACTTCGGCGACGGCGTCCTGGTGCCGTGGTTCGACGGCGTCCAGTTCCCCGTCGCCGACTATCCCTATGACGCCTTCGGCGCGTGGGCGATGGAGTACCGGGAGGAGTACTTCGACGACCCGCGCAGCAAGACCGGTCCGGCGGCCTACCCCGGTGACATAACCCGTCAGCGCTATCTGCCGGACACCTACAAGGACCACCAGATGCGGGACCTGACCCGTATCCGCTTCGCCGTCACCGAACTCGACCTCAACACGCAGCTGCCGCTGTTCGAGGCCGGCGGGCTGGACGTCAAGAAGGTCCCGGGCGGTGCCATCGTCAAGGACGGCCTGACCACGATCCAGTACGACGTGGTTTCGGCCGACAAGGTGGGTCTCAAGCAGATCCAGATGTCGCTCAACGCGTCGGTGGACGACCGGCACGAGGAGCGGATCGGCAACTCGACCCTCGTCGTGGGCCCCGGCGACCGCGCCGTCTGGACCTTCGACAAGCCGTAACAACGCACGACAGCACAGCGCGACGCCGGTCTGGACCCATGCAGACCGGCGTCGCCGCGTTACGCCAGGCCGTGGCGGCAGTCGCGGTCGTAGCCCGTGCCCTCCGCGCAGTGGACCGCTGTGAAGTGGCCGAGGGCGATCCGCGCGAAGTTGCGGAGCGACTCCGTGCCGGGGGCGAGGTAGCCCGTGTGGCCGTGGGCCCGGTCCGCGGAGAGCACACGCGCGCCGAAGGACGGGTCGGTCGGGTCCTGGCCGTGGCCCAGGCCCAGGAAGTCGAAGCCGGTGACCCGCCGGACCCAGTCGGAGCTGTCGCGGGTGGCCCAGACCCGGGCGGCCGGGCCCAGCTCCGCGGCGTCGTCGGCGCGAACGCCGGGGCTGCCGAACACCACCAGGTCGGAGATCTCGGCGCGGCCGAGGCCGGAGGCGGCCAGCCCGCACACCACCGAGCCGTAGCTGTGGCAGAAGACGGCCGGCGGGGCCTGCGCCGACTCGCCCGCGGTCGCGGCGAGACCGGCGAGGAAGCGGTCGAGGCGGGGCACGCCCGCCTTCGCGAGGCGGCCGGTGGCGGCGTCCGGGCCGAGGCCGAGCGGGGTGGTGTAGCCGACCCAGACCACGACGGCCGTACGGACCCCGGGCGCCTCCCGGGCCATCTCCGCGCGCAGCGACCTGGCCATGCCGGCCGCGGAGCCGTACGGGTGGTGGTCCGTACGGTCGAAGTTCCCCAGGTCGGTGTCGGAGCCGGGGACGAGGACCGCGGTGCGCTGAGCGGTCGTCAGGTCCCCGTACACCTCGGCCACCTGGCCCCGGCCGCGCGGGTCGAAGGCCAGGATCCGGCGGCCGGGCGCGAGGAGCCCGGTGTAGCGCTCGACGAGGGGGCTCTCGGGGTCGGCGGCCCGCTCCTTGGTGCGCTCCGCCCTGATCGCGAGGGCGTTGGCGGTGTAGCGCAGCGCCACGGGCGCGCCGTCGAGATTGCCGACGACCAGCGGGTGACGGAGCGCCAGGGTCCGCTGCTGGGCCGCGGCGAGCCCGGCGAAGAACCGGGCGATCTCGGCGGGGGAGGCGGTGGCCGGGTCGGGCAGCCGGCCGGCGGCGCCGGGGCCCAGGGAGTGGTCCGCGCGCCAGGCGGCCGTGCCGGGCGGCGGTCCGGTGACGGCCTGCTGCTCATGGGCCACGGTCCAGCCGGCGGTGCCCGCCATGACGGTGACCACGAGCGCGGCGGTGATCAGGCTGCGGGCCCGGTGCCTGCCGACCGATGTGTGCGACATGGTCGCGTCCCCCTCTGTCCATTCGATGGCGGAGGGAAACGTAGGAAGGCGGTGGGTGGCGAAACGTCACACCCCGGAGCCAACTCCCGGGTCATACCTGGGTAGGGGGGGTAGCCCCTACCCGGGGTGATGCGCGGGTGGCGGGCTATTGACGCGACGGGCTATTGACCGGGCGTCACCAGGCCCGACTCATACGCGAAGATGACCGCTTGGGCGCGGTCGCGCAGCCCCAGCTTGGCGAGCACCCGGCCGATGTGCGTCTTGACGGTCTGTTCGGCGAGCACCAGCGACTCGGCTATCTCCTGGTTGGACAGCCCGCGCGCGATCAGTTCCAGCACCTCGGTCTCGCGCGGGGTGAGCCCGCTGCGCCGCGTGGCGAGGTTCTTGCGCGGCGCGGGCCGCTGCCGGGCGAAGTCGGCGATGAGGCGGCGGGTGACGGAGGGGGCGAGCAGCGCCTCCCCGGCGGCCACGACCCGTACCGCCGAGATCAGATCGGCGGGCGGGGCGTCCTTGAGCAGAAAGCCGCTGGCGCCCGCGCGCAGCGCCTCGTACACATAGTCGTCGACGTCGAAGGTGGTGAGCATCAGCACCTTCGGGCGGTGGACGACGCCGGCCGGCGGGTCGAGTATCCGACGGGCCGCCTCCAGGCCGTCCATCTCGGGCATCCGGACGTCCATGAGGACGACGTCCGGGTGGGTGCTGCGGCTGACGTCGACCCCCTGCTTCCCGTCGGGGGCCTCGCCGACCACGTCGATGTCGCTCTGCGCGGAGAGCAGCGCGGCGAAGCCCGCCCGCACCATGGCCTGGTCGTCGACGATGATCACCCGGATGGTCATGGGGCGAGTGGTTCCCTTCCCGCGCTCGCTGCGCCTGCTGTGCTCTCTGTGGTTTCCATGGCTTCCGGGGCCGCGCCGTCGGCGCCGTCGGCGGGGTTTTCCGCGGGCTGTGCCACCTCGACGAGCGGGAGCCGCGCCGCCAGGCGGAAGCCGCCGTCGGGCAGCGGGCCGGTGTCCAGCGTGCCGCCGACCAGGCGGACGCGTTCGCGCATGCCGACCAGGCCATGGCCGGTGCCGGTGGTCTCCAGGGGCGGTCCCGGCGCGCCGCTCGCCGGGCCGTTGACGACCAGCACGGTCAGCCCCGTACGGTCCGCGGAGGTCAGGATCGACACGTTCGTCGGGGCGCCCGGCGCGTGCCGCACCACATTGGCGAGGGCCTCCTGCACGATCCGGTACGCCGACAGATCCACCGCCTGCGGCAGCGGCCCGAGCGCGGCCACGTCCTTCGCGATCGACAGCGTGGTGGGGATCCCCGCCCGTACGGTCGCCTCGACCAGCTGCGGCACCCGGTCAAGACCGGGCTGCGGCGCGCGCTCCCCGCGCGCGTCCTCGCTGCGCAACACGCCCAGCAGCCGCCGCATCTCGGCGAGCGACTCGCGGGCGGTGGCCGCGATGGTGCCGAACTCCCGCTCCGCCTCGGGCGGCAGGCCGCCGATCCGGTACGGGGCGCTGTCCGCCTGCACCGTGATCACCGACATGTGGTGCGCCACCACGTCGTGCAGCTCGCGCGCGATCCGGGCGCGCTCCTCCAGCAGGGTGCGCCGGGCCCGCTCCGCCTCGCTGATCGTCTCCTGCTCGGCCAGCCGCCGCTGTGCGTCCCCGCGCTCGCGCAGCGCGCCGCCGACCAGCAGCACCACGCCGCCGAGCACGAACATCAGCACATTGGAGCCGTCGCTGTACCGCGCGCCGGGAATCCCCAGGACCACGCCCACGCCGCCGGTGACCAGCCAGACCGCCATCAGGGTGTGGCGGGGCTCGCGCAGCGCGAGGAAGAGGAGGAGGAAGAGATAGCCGATGATGTTGGGCGGCTGCCACGGCCAGCTCCGCTGGGGGAGGTCGGCGTAGCCCAACACCGCCAGCGAGCCGACGGTGTCGGCGATGAAGGCGATCCACCAGGCGGGCAGCGGGCGGGTGACGGCCAGCAGCAGCGGCGCGGCCTGGGCGGCGGCCAGCACGCTGGCCAGCCCGCCGTTCAGGCCGTAGTCCCTGGTGAGGAGCTGGGCGGTGGTCGGGATCAGGATGATGGTGAGCAGCCCCGCGACCGCGTACGGCAGCCGCCGCAGCCAGCGCCTGGGCGACCGCGCGAGCAGCGGGGTCGCCGGGTACGAGGGCGTCACGAGCGCCCGGGCGAGGCCGGACAGGTGCCGCCGGGTGACCGACAGCAGGCTCTCGTGCGCGGCGGCGGACGGCGTGGGGGCGGGCGAGGGCTGGGACATGGCGGCTACAGCGTAGGGGGGACGGCGCGCCCGGACGTCATACCGGGGTATCAGGTCCGGGGCCCGCGCCGGAGACTTTGGCCGTGCCTACAGCTCCGCCAGCAGTTCGGCCTTCTTCGAGCTGAACTCGTCGTCCGTCAGCAGGCCCGCCGTGTGCAGCTCGCCGAGGTGGCGGATGCGGTCCGCGATGTCGGCGGGGTCGCGGCGGCCGGGCCGGGCCGTCGCGCGGGTGAGGCCCGAGGCCGGGTCCGGGGTGGCGGCCTGGACGGCCTCCAGCACCGCCGCGGCGAACGGCAGCGACTCATGGACCAGCCCGTAGCCGAGGCCGAAGACGACCGCGGCCGGGTCGTGGTCGGGCCGCGTCGCGACCGCGGGACCTTCCGAACCCATCGCACCCGCCGTACCCATCGCACCCGCCGCACCCGTGCCGGCGCCGGCACGCGCGCCCGCCCGTGCCCCCGTACGCGCCGCGCCGCCGCCGGGCGCGGCCGGGCGCCCGTCCTCCGCGCCGCGCTCCAGCAGCCGCAGATAGCCGCTGCGCCCCTGCTTGGGGGAGCCGCCGCCGGTCCCCTTGGACTCCGGCGAGCGCCATTCGACGCCCGACAGGTCGTCGATCCGGAAGCGCTGGTCCCCGACCTTCCACTTCGCCGAGGAGGCGCCGGTCCAGAACCAGCGGAAGGAGACGGCCTTGCCGTCGAAGGACGCCTTGCCGTCGTACGCCTTGAACGACAGCGGCGGCGCGGGCGCGGCGACCAGATAGGACTCGGCGGGGGTGGCGGCCGCGGGGCCGAGGGCGGCGCGTATCTCCTCGGCGTAGTACTCCGCGAGCGTGCCGCGCTCGGCGGGCAGCACCAGGCGGTACGGGTCGCCCCCGTCCTTGAGCTGGCCGTCGGCGGCGTCCATCAAGGGGTCGGCGCCGGGTCTGGGCACGGCGCGCAGCACTACGGTCCCCCGCTTGCCGGGGGTGACCTCCACCGCGGACAGCGCCTCGTAAGGGACGCGACGCTCGCCGAGCGCCTGAAGCAGCTTCGGCGTACGAATCCCCCGTTCGAAGCGGATGAGCACGGAGTCGGTGTCGAACTCCCAGACGGTCTGAAAACCGGCCAGCACATCACCCATGCGGCTCATCGTATGCGGCGGGGGCCCGCCCGTCCCCCCTCGGAGGTTACGCGCGTCAAATCAATTTGCGCCGTCAGCTAATTTTCAGCCGTCAGCTCAAGTTCCAGCCGTCAGCTGGGGCCGTGTGGGCAGTCGGATGGGGCGGTTCGGGCCGTCAGTTGGGGCGGTCAGCTCAGGCCGGTCCGGCAGCTGTCGCCGTCCGCGCAGCTCACGGACCGGAGGGAGCCGACCCCCACCCGGGCGAAGTTGTCCAGGCTGGCGGTGCCCGGCACGAAGTACCCGGCGTGCCCCTGCGCCCCGCCGGCGGACAGGACACGGGCGCCGAAGCCGGAGGAGACCGGGTCCGCGCCGTGTCCGAGCCCGCCGAGCTCCACGTGCGGGATGTCCTGAATCCAGTCGCCGGAGTCGCGCATGGCCCACACCCGGGCGCTGGTGCCCAGGTCGGAGGCATGATCGGCGCGCATCCCGGGGCTGCCGGCGACCGCGATGTCGGTGACCTTGGGCGCCAGGTCGCGGGCGGCCACCCCGCACACCACCGATCCGTAGCTGTGGCACATCAGCGAGACGCGGGTCAGCTCGGGCAGGCCGTTGACCAGCGCGCGCAGCCGCAGGGCGCCCTGGGCGGCGAGCCTGCCGGTGGCCGCGTCCATGCCGATGCCGCTGGGGGAGGTGTAGTCGGCCCAGGCGATGACGGCGTTCTTCCCGCGGGGGTCGACCACCCGCTCGGCGTTGTAGAGGGCGCGCCCCATGCCGGCCACCGCGCTGTAGGCGCGCCCGGGCTTCTCGAAGCTCAGGATGTCGGTGTCCACGCCGGGCACCACCACCGAGACGCGCCCGGCGTGTTCCAGGTCGCCAAAGACCTCGGCGACGCGCCCGGAGCCGGTGGGGTCGAAGGCGAGGATCTGCCGCCCGCCGCTCAGCAGCTCCTCGTAGCGGTGCATCCGGCGCCCCGCGTCCTGCCGCCCGAGCGGGGTGAGCCCGCCGTCGTGCATCCGCTTGCGCTCGGCGTCGCGGGCCTTGGCGAGGGCGATCCGGTTGGCGCGGTAGCGCAGCTCCACCGGCGCGCCGTTCATATTGCCGACGACCAGCGGGTAGCGGCGGGCCAGGCGATCGCGCTGGGCCGCGGTGAGCGAGTCCAGGAAGCGGGCGAGGCGGCGCGGCGGGCCGGAGGGGTCGGGCAGGGCGCGGCCGCCCAGGCTGCCTCCCCCGGCTACCGCCGGGAGGTGCCCCTTGCGCCAGGCGGCCAGCTCCGCGGCCAGCGGGCCGCCGGACCCTGGCTGGTTCCGCATGGCCGTCCAGCCGGTGGTGGAGAGCAGGACGAACACCACCGCCAGGGCGAGGAGTGCTCGCCAGGCGGTGGAGCCGGGGGAGGGGGAGCCGAGCTCAGAGAAGGAAGTCACCGCGGGACACCCTAGGAGAAACGTGGTGGTGGCTGCCAAATGCCGTGACACTTCTCACGTTTGAGGAGAATCCGGGCGGATCGTTTTGTCTGATTTATTCAGCCTTTGGGGTTATCTGTCCCATGGTTCGGCCAGAGCCGCCCCGAGGTGGTCGAGATGGAAGAGGGTGAGGTCCCGCAGCGACTCCATGCTGGTGCCCTCGCCCTCGTTCCACAGCTGGCCGGCCACCCGGATCGCCCCGCCGAACGCCGCGACCACCAGGCGCGGCCGCGGGTCCGCGTCGAAGTCCAGCCCCTCGCGGCGGGCGATCTCCCGGGCCAGCCGGTCCTCCAGCTCGGCGGTCCGGCGCAGATGGACGGCCAGCAGGGCGGGGGTCGACTCGATCACGCAGTACATGCGCATATGGAGGTCCTGCGGGACCAGCTCGGCGATGATCTCGCCGGCGGCGCTCCAGGAGGTCTGGACGGCGCCCCGCAGCGCGGTGAGCGGCGCCTCCTCGGCGGGCCGGCCGGCCAGGGCGTCGAAGAAGTGACGTTCCGCCACGTCCTGGGTGGCGAAGGCGACTTCCTCCTTGTTGGCGAAGTACCGGAAGAACGTGCGCTGGGAGACGTCGACCGCGTCCGCGATCTCGTCGACCGTCGTGTGGTCGTATCCGTTCCGGGTGAACAGCTCCAGGGCGGAGCGCACCAGGGCGGCCCGTGTGCGTCGCTTCTTGCGTTCCCGGAGTCCCGCCGGTGGTGGCGCCACCGCCTGGTCCGTTGTCACCTGTCGGCTCTCTTTCTGGCGCGATCGGGCTGCTCACCCTACCTGCGGGGAACCTGGCAGTTACCGAATCATGAACTTGTTTGTCAATTGTCAGCGGCTGACACTAGCCTCCGAACATGACGTCTGAGACCACCGTCGCCCACGCGGCGCCGGAACCTCCCATACCCGATCCCCCGAAGGGGCTGCGGGGGCACCCGTGGCTGACGCTGCTGACGATCGCCGTCGGCGTGACGATGGTCGCCCTCGACGGCACGATCGTCGCGATAGCCAACCCCGCCATCGCCGAAGACCTCGACGCCTCGCTCGCCGACGCCCAATGGATCACCAACGGCTATCTGCTCGCCCTCGCCGTCTCGCTGATCACGGCCGGCAAGCTCGGTGACCGCTTCGGCCACCGCCAGACCTTCCTCGTCGGCGTCGTCGGCTTCGCCGCCTCCTCGGCCGCCATTGCCCTGTCCGGCAGCGTGACCCTGCTGGTGGTCTTCCGCGTGCTCCAGGGCCTGTTCGGCGCCCTGTTGATGCCCGCGGCGCTCGGCCTGCTGCGCGCCACCTTCCCGGCCGAGAAGCTCAACATGGCCATCGGCATCTGGGGCATGGTGATCGGCGCGTCCACCGCGGGCGGACCGATCGTCGGTGGTCTGCTCGTCGAGCACGTCAACTGGCAGTCCGTCTTCTACATCAACGTGCCTGTCGGCGTCCTCGCCCTCGCCCTCGGACTGGCGATCCTGAAGGATCACCGCGCCGAGAACGCCCCCAAGTCCTTCGACATCCCCGGCATCGCGCTGCTGTCCGGCGCGATGTTCTGCCTGATCTGGGCCGTGATCAAGGCCGGCGAATGGCAGTGGGGCGACTCCCGGACGCTGCTGTTCCTCGGGCTCGCCGTGGTCTGCTTCGCGGCCTTCGCGTTCTGGGAGACCCGCAGCAGCGAGCCGCTGCTGCCGCTGCGCATGTTCCGCTCCGTCCCGCTGTCCGCCGGCACCGTGCTGATGGTGCTGATGGCCTTCGGGTTCATGGGCGGGCTCTTCTTCGTCACCTTCTACCTTCAGAACGTGCACGGCATGAGCCCGGTCGACAGCGGGCTGCACCTGCTGCCGCTGACCGCCATGATGATCGTGGCCTCACCGCTGGCCGGGCTGCTGATCACCAAGCTCGGGCCGCGGATTCCGCTGGTGGTCGCCATGCTGCTCACCTCCGCGGCGATGTTCGGCGCCTCCACCCTCGACGTGGACTCCTCCACCTTCGAGACATCCCTGTGGTTCGGCCTCCTCGGCCTCGGCCTCGCCCCGGTGATGGTCGGCGCCACCGAGGTGATCGTCGGCAACGCGCCGCTCGAGCTCTCCGGCGTCGCCGGCGGTCTCCAGCAGGCGTCCATGCAGGTCGGCGGCAGCATCGGCACCGCCGCGCTCGGCGCGGTCATGGCCGCCAAGGTCGACGACGACCTGCCCGGCTCCTGGCAGCGCGCCGGACTGCCGCCGCTGTCCGGGAAGGATCTGGACCAGGCGTCCCAGGCGGTCGAGGTGGGCAAGGCCCCGCTCGCCCCGGGCACTCCGCCGGAGCTCGTCGGGAAGATCACCGGCGTGGCTCATGACACCTTCGTGTCGGGGATGGGCGTCGCCTTCACCGTCGCGGGCGTCGTCTCGCTCCTGGCGGCCGTGGTGGCGGCGTTCACCAAGCGCGGCGAGAACGCGGAGGCGGGCGCGGGAGCGGCCCACATCTGACCGCACACGGCAGGACAAAGCGCCGGGCAGGCCGCACTCGGCCTGCCCGGCGCCCCTTTTTTTCGTGGCTCGGTTTTCCCCCAGCTACCGCTGGTGGGGGTCCCCCCAGCGGTAGCTGGGGGCGCCCCCAGGGGCGCTACAGCCCCTGTCGACGGTCGACCACGCGGCGGTAGCCGGCTGTATCGATAGCGGCTCCGCCGCGTGGCGATCGCAGCCTCGGCCCTTCCGCGCGGCGGAGCCGCATATCGATTGCAGCCTCAGGGCCTCCGCGCGCTCTCCCTTTCACAGTGACATCAGCGCCTCCGGCGCGGGCGGCCGCGCCCCTTCGGCTCACTCGCCGGGTCACCGCGGTCCCGTTACGCGTCGCCCCCGGCGGCGCCCGGGTGGGCGGCGGCCACGTCGAGCAGCTGGTAGCGGTCGATCGCCTGCTTCAGCACCGAGCGGTCGATCCTGCCCTCCTTGGCGAGCTCGGTGAGCACCGCGAGGACGATCGACTGCGCGTCGATGTGGAAGAACCGGCGCGCCGCCCCGCGGGTGTCCGCGAAGCCGAAGCCGTCGGCGCCCAGCGACTGGTACGTGCCGGGCACCCAGCGCGCGATCTGGTCCGGAACGGCCCGCATCCAGTCGGACACGGCCACCTTCGGGCCCTCCGCGTCGGCCAGCTTCCGCGTCACATACGGGACGCGCTGCTCCTCCTCGGGGTGGAGCAGGTTGTGCTCCTCCGCCTCGACCGCGTCGCGCCGCAGCTCGTTCCAGGAGGTCGCCGACCACACATCGGCCTTCACATCCCACTCGTCGGCCAGGACGCGCTGCGCCTCCAGCGCCCACGGCACCGCGACGCCCGAGGCGAGGATCTGCGCCGGGATGGCGCCCTTCTCGCCCCGCTGGTAGCGGTAGAGGCCCTTGAGGATGCCCTCGCCGTCCACGTCGGCGGGCTCGGCCGGGTGCCGGATCGGCTCGTTGTAGACGGTGAGGTAGTAGAAGACGTCCTCACTGTTCTCGCCGTACATCCGGCGCAGACCGTCCTGCACGATGTGGGCGATCTCGAAGCCGAACGCCGGGTCGTACGCGACGACGGCCGGGTTGGTCGAGGCCAGCAGCTGCGAGTGGCCGTCCGCGTGCTGGAGACCCTCACCGGTCAGGGTCGTACGGCCGGCGGTCGCGCCCAGCACAAAGCCGCGCGAGAGCTGGTCGGCCATCTGCCAGAACTGGTCGCCGGTGCGCTGGAAGCCGAACATCGAGTAGAAGACGTACACCGGGATCAGCGGCTCGCCGTGGGTGGCGTACGCCGAGCCCGCGGCGATCAGCGAGGCCGTACAGCCCGCCTCGGAGATGCCGTCGTGCAGCATCTGCCCGGTCGGCGTCTCCTTGTAGGCCAGCAGCAGCTCGCGGTCGACCGACTCGTAGGTCTGGCCCAGCGGGGAGTAGATCTTCGCCGACGGGAACAGCGAGTCCATACCGAAGGTGCGGTACTCGTCGGGCGCGATCGGCACAAACCGCTTGCCGATCTCCTTGTCCCGCATCAGGTCCTTCAGCAGCCGCACGAACGCCATGGTGGTGGCGATCTGCTGCTGACCGCTGCCCTTCTTGGTGGAGGCGTACGTCTTGTCGCCCGGCAGCTGAAGCGGCTTGGCCCGCACCAGCCGGGTCGGCACATACCCGCCCAGCGACTTGCGCCGGTCGTGCATGTACTGGATCTCCTCCGAGTCCCGGCCCGGGTGGTAGTACGGCGGCAGGCCGGACTCCAGCTCCTTGTCGGGGATCGGCAGGTGCAGCCGGTCGCGGAAGCGCTTGAGGTCGTCGACCGTCAGCTTCTTCATCTGGTGGGTCGCGTTGCGGCCCTCGAAGTTCGGGCCGAGCGTCCAGCCCTTGACCGTCTGGGCCAGGATCACCGTCGGCTGGCCCTTGTGGGCCTTGGCCGCCGCGTACGCCGCGTAGATCTTGCGGTGGTCGTGGCCGCCGCGGCCCAGGTGCAGGATCTGGTCGTCGGTCATGTGCTCGACCATGTTGCGCAGCCGCTGGTCGTCGCCGAAGAAGTGGTCGCGGATGTACGAGCCGGTCTCGGTGGCGTACGTCTGGAACTGGCCGTCGGGCGTGGTGTTCAGCTTGTTGACCAGGATGCCGTCGCGGTCCTGCGCGAGCAGCGGGTCCCAGGTGCGGTCCCACACCAGCTTGATCACATTCCAGCCGGCGCCGCGGAACTGCGACTCCAGCTCCTGGATGATCTTGCCGTTGCCGCGCACCGGGCCGTCGAGGCGCTGGAGGTTGCAGTTGACGACGAAGGTCAGGTTGTCCAGGCCCTCGCGGGCGGCCAGGGAGAGCTGGCCGAGCGACTCCGGCTCGTCCATCTCGCCGTCGCCCAGGAACGCCCACACATGCGAGGCGGAGGTGTCGGCGATGCCGCGCGCCTCCATGTAGCGGTTCATCCGCGCCTGGTAGATCGCCCCGAGCGGGCCGAGGCCCATGGAGACCGTCGGGAACTCCCAGAAGTCCGGCATCGACCGCGGGTGCGGGTAGCTGGACAGGCCGTGGCCGGCCTTCGACTTCTCCTGGCGGAAGGCGTCCAGGTGCTGCTCGTTCAGCCGGTCCAGGAGGAAGGCGCGGGCGTAGATGCCGGGCGAGGCATGGCCCTGGAAGAAGATCTGGTCGCCGCCGTCGCCGCCGTCCTTGCCGCGGAAGAAGTGGTTGAAGCCCACGTCGTACAGCGAGGCAGAGGAGGCGAAGGTGGCGATGTGGCCGCCGACGCCGATGCCCGGACGCTGGGCCCGGGAGACCATCACCGCCGCGTTCCAACGGGTCGCGTTCAGGACCTTCCGCTCGATCTCCTCGTTGCCGGGGAAGAACGGCTCGTCCTTGGTGGCGATGGTGTTGACGTAGTCCGTGCTGCGCATCTCGGGCACCGCGACGCGCTTCTCGCGGGCGCGCTCGATCAGGCGGAGCATGAGGTAGCGGGCACGTTCCCGGCCTCGCTCATCGACGGCTGCGTCGAGCGAGTCGAGCCACTCCTGGGTCTCTTCAGGATCGAAGTCCGGGACCTGGCTGGGAAGGCCGCCAATGATGATCGGGTTGCGATCGGATCCGGAAGCCACGCTATTCCTTCGCTTTTCGGTCGTGCTGTGCACGCAATGGATTCGTGCTCTGCTGGTGTCGCGCCGATCTCCATCGTGTACCTCGGGTAGGGGATACGTCACCTCTACCGAGTGGTAACCATCACGTGGTGAGACGTACGCTGCGCGGGCGTCGGGGTGCGACGGCCAAATCGCAACCATACGCGCACCCCGGACGGGGTTCGCGTACGCCCGTTCGGCCCTGGGGCGTGTACTCGGCGTATCGTGACGATACGCTCGGGTAATCCGGGTGTATTGGAGTGATGTGACTCACTCGCGGCTGTTCGTCCATGATGGGAGTTGCGGCGCTCCGTGCTCCGCGGCATCCCCCATACTCCGTTGAACGCCGTATGGGGTGACCCCCCACGTTTGGGCGGGATCGCTGGCCAGGTACTTGCGCGATCCGCCCGGCCCGTGTGGACTACGCCCCAAGCCCCGCGTACGCGCGTGGCGTACAGCGACTCGAGGAATGAACGCAAGATGACAGGAGGCAATCCGTGAGCGCGACCGCGGACCACGCGGAGGAGCGGACCAACCTTGCCGTGAGGCTGGGTTTCCAGCCCGATCAGGTGGTCCAGGAGATCGGCTACGACGACGATGTCGACCAGGAGCTCCGCGAGGCCATCGAGGAGATCACCGGCCAGGAGCTCGTCGACGAGGATTACGACGATGTGGCCGACGCCGTTGTGCTGTGGTTCCGAGAGGACGACGGCGACCTGACGGACGCGCTGGTGGACGCCATCGGGATGATCGACGACGGCGCACCGGTCTTGCTGCTGACCCCCAAGACCGGCCGTGACGGCTATGTCGAGCCGAGCGACATCAACGAGGCCGCGACCACCGCCGGCCTGTCCACGACCAAGAGCATCAACGCGGGCAAGGACTGGACGGGCAGCCGTCTGGTCACCCCGAAGGCCGCCAAGTCCGGCAAGCGCTGAAGCGGCCCCGCGGGGCCGTCGGCGCACGGCCCCGCGACACCCTGCCGAGAGCCCCCCTCCGCACAGTTCGGAGGGGGGCTCTGCGCGTAGGGTGTATCCGGTCAACCAGCCAATCCAGCCAATCCAGCCAATCCAGCCAGTCCGGCTGGCGGCCCGGCTGTCAGTCCAGCTGCCAATGATCCAGGGAAGGGATGCCACCCATGGCGATAGAGGTCGGTGCGAAGGCCCCCGATTTTGAGCTGAAGAACCAGCACGGGGAGTCGGTCCGGCTCTCCGACTTCCGGGGTGAGAAGAACGTCGTCCTCCTCTTCTACCCCTTCGCCTTCACCGGCGTGTGCACCGGTGAGCTGTGCGCCCTCCGCGACGAGCTGCCGAAGTTCGTCAACGACGAGGTGCAGCTGCTCGCCGTCTCCAACGACTCGCCCTTCTCGCTGCGGGTCTTCGCCGAGCAGGAGGGTCTTGAGTACCCGCTGCTGTCGGACTTCTGGCCGCATGGCGAGGCCAGCCGGGCCTACGGCGTCTTCGACGAGGAGAAGGGCTGCGCGGTGCGCGGCACCTTCGTGATCGACAAGGAGGGCGTGGTCCGCTGGACCGTCGTCAACGGCCTCCCCGACGCCCGGGACCTCGAGGACTACGTGAAGGCTCTGGAAAGCCTGTAGGCCCCGAAACCCTGTACCGAGGGGAACCGCTCACTAGGATCGACGCGTTGATCCTGGTGGGATCCCCGGGCATCCCCGGCCGCGTCCGGGCGGTGCCCCTGGCACCCGGCATAGCAATGAAGGGGCACGCAGTGCTCCTGACGAATCTTTTTGGGAGGACTCGTGGGAGTCAGCCTCAGCAAGGGCGGCAACGTCTCGCTGACCAAGGAAGCCCCTAACCTGACCGCCGTCTCCGTCGGCCTGGGCTGGGACGTCCGCACCACCACCGGCACCGACTTCGACCTCGACGCCAGCGCCCTGCTGACCAACGCCGAGGGCAAGGTCGCCAGTGACCAGAACTTTGTCTTCTTCAACAACCTGAAGAGCCCCGACGGCTCGGTCGAGCACACCGGTGACAACCTCACCGGTGAGGGCGAGGGCGACGACGAGGTCATCAAGGTCAACCTCGCCGGCGTGCCGGCCGATGTCACCAAGATCGTGTTCCCGGTGTCGATCTACGACGCCGAGAACCGCCAGCAGAGTTTCGGCCAGGTCCGTAACGCGTTCATCCGCGTGGTCAACCAGGCCGACGGCAATGAGCTGGCGCGCTACGACCTGACCGAGGACGCCTCGACCGAGACCGCCATGGTCTTCGGCGAGCTGTACCGGCACGGGGCGGAGTGGAAGTTCCGGGCGATCGGCCAGGGGTACGCCTCGGGGCTGCGCGGTATCGCGCAGGACTTCGGCGTCAACGTCTGACAGGCCCGTAGCACCACCCGCGTATGTACGTCCTGCGTACGCACCGCACCGTCAGCGCGTCCGGCGCCGTGTCCCTGCATCTCGGCAGGAGCGCGGCGCCGGGCGTGCTGCTTCGTATGCGCACGGTGTGCCCCGCTCGCTGCCCGCGCTCCTCGCGCGGTCCGCGAGCCGGGCGCCTCGCGCGCTCCATACGCTTCACGCGCTCTTTGCGACACTACGGGGAGGAACCAGGAACATGGGCGTAACCCTCGCCAAGGGGGGCAATGTCTCCCTCACCAAGGCCGCGCCGAATCTCACCCAGGTCATGGTCGGCCTGGGCTGGGACGCGCGCTCGACCACCGGGGCGCCTTTCGACCTCGACGCCAGCGCGCTGCTGTGCCAGTCGGGGCGGGTGCTCGGCGACGAGTACTTCGTCTTCTACAACAATCTGAAGAGCCCCGAGGGCTCGGTCGAGCACACCGGCGACAACCTGACCGGTGAGGGCGAGGGCGACGACGAGTCGATCCTGATCGACCTCGCCAAGGTACCAGCACAGGTCGACAAGATCGTCTTCCCGGTGTCGATCTATGACGCGGAGACCAGGCGTCAGACGTTTGGGCAGGTCAACAACGCGTTCATCCGCGTGGTGAACCAGGCCGACGGCGCCGAGCTCGCTCGCTACGACCTCTCGGAGGACGCGTCGAGCGAGACGGCGATGATCTTCGGGGAGGTTTACCGCTATGGCGGTGAGTGGAAGTTCCGGGCCGTGGGGCAGGGGTACGCGTCCGGTCTCCGCGGGATCGCTCTAGACTTCGGGGTCAACGTTTCGTAAAACCGCGTAACATGCGCGGGGGAGACCTTACGAAGAGGGATTGGACAGGAAGTGCTCCTCAAAACCTTTGGTTGGTCGTTCGCCGTGACGGCGGCCGGCCTGGCCCTGGCCGGCGTCCTCTGGGGGTGGAAGGGGCTCGCGATTGTCGGGATCCTCTCGATCCTGGAGATTTCGCTCTCTTTCGACAACGCGGTCATCAACGCGGGCATCCTCCGCAAAATGAACGCCTTCTGGCAGAAGATCTTCCTGACCGTCGGCATCCTGATCGCCGTCTTCGGCATGCGCCTCGTCTTCCCCGTGATCATCGTGGCGATCACGGCGAAGATGGGGCCGCTGGAGGCCGTCGACCTGGCGATCAACAACAAGGACAAGTACGAACACCTGGTCACCGCCGCGCACCCGGCGATCGCCGCCTTCGGTGGGATGTTCCTGCTGATGATCTTCCTCGACTTCATCTTCGAGGAGCGCGACATCAAGTGGCTGGGCTGGCTGGAGCGGCCGCTGGCCAAGCTCGGCAAGCTGGACACCTTCTCGATCGTCATCGCCCTGCTGGCGCTGCTCGTGACCGCCATGACGTTCGCCACCGACGTGGCCCACGGCGGCGGTGACAAGAGCGCGACGGTGCTGCTGGCCGGCGTCGCCGGTCTGCTCACGTACCTGATCGTCGGCGGCATCTCCGGCTACTTCGAGGACAAGCTCGAGGAGGACGAAGACGACGACGAGGACGGCGACGAGTCCGAGAAGGCCGCCGCCGGAGCCCAGAAGGGCCAGGGCGCCACGGTGGTCGGCATGGCCGGCAAGGCCGCGTTCTTCCTCTTCCTCTACCTGGAGGTCATCGACGCGTCGTTCTCCTTCGACGGCGTCATCGGCGCCTTCGCGATCACCAACGACATCTTCGAGATGGCGCTGGGTCTGGGCATCGGCGCCATGTACATCCGGTCGCTGACCGTCTACCTCGTCCGTCGGGGCACCCTGGACGACTACGTCTACCTGGAGCACGGCGCGCACTACGCCATCGGCGCGCTGGCCGCCATCCTGCTCGTCACGATCAAGTTCGAGATCAACGAGGTGATCACCGGCCTGATCGGTGTGGTCCTGATCGGCGCCTCGTACTGGTCCTCGGTGGTGCGCAACCGCCGGGAGGCGGAGGCGGAGGGAGCGGACGCCGAGAGCAAACCGGAAGTCACTTCCGGAGTGTGACGCGGGTCCGTTTGAGGAACGCTCTGAGCGGGGCGGTCCGGGAGTTCTGTCTCCCGGCCCGCCCCGCGGGCAGGGCGGTCCGGGAGTTCTGTCTCCCGGCCCGCCCCGCGGGCAGTCCGGCGATCGAGAAGTTGACTGGTGGGGGTGCACAGGATGGCGTTCTGGGACAACTGGGGACGGGGCGCGTGGCGCGAGTTCGAGAGCGGGGCCGCCACGGGGGTGGTCGCGCTGACCAAGCGGCACCAGACCATCTCGCTGACCAAGCAGGGCGCGGCCAGCGGCAACCTGCGGATCAACCTGTCCTGGCGGATGCGCACGTCGGACTTCAACGACCGGGCGGGGCGGGGCTCGCTGCGCCATCCGCTGCGGATGTTCAAGCCGGATATGGTGCAGGCCCAGGGGTCCGCGATGGTCAATGTCGACCTGGACCTGGCCTGCCTGTACGAGCTGCAGAGCGGCGCCAAGGGCGTCGTCCAGCCGCTCGGCAACTTCCTGGGCAACCTCAACGAGGCGCCCTACGTCAAGCTCAGCGGCGACGACCGGTTCGGGTCCGGGTCCGGCGAGACGATCTACATCAACATGGACCACAAGGACGACATCAAGCGGCTGCTCGTCTTCGTCTACATCTACGACGGCACCCCGGCCTTCGACCGCACCCACGGCATGGTGACGCTCTACCCGAGCAACGGGCCGCGGGTGGAGATCGAGCTCCATGAGCGCGCCCCGCAGGCCCGCTCCTGCGCCGTGGTGATGATCGAGAACGTGAAGGGCGAGATGCTGGTCCGCCGCGAGGTGAAGTACGTGTACGGCTTCCAGGCGGAGCTGGACCGGCTCTACGGGTGGGGGCTCCAGTGGGGCCGCGGCTACAAGGAGAAGGTCTGACCGCCCGCTGAGGGCGGGAGCGGCGCGGCCGGGCGCCTGGGGTGTGCCCCGGGCGCCCGGCCGCGCCGGCCGCTCAGCGGTGCTGGAACTGCGGCCCCTGCGGCGGCAGCGTGAAGTTGGGGTCGGGCAGCGGGGGCGGCGGTATCGGCTCGGTGCGCTGCACCTGCTGCGGGTAGCCGTACGCGGGCTGCTGCGGATACCCGTACGCCGGCTGTTGCGGATAGCCGTACGAGGGCTGGGGCGCCGGGGGCTGCGGCGCCGGGGGCTGGGCAGGGGCCTGCGGGTAGCCGTACGCCGCCGTCGGCTGCGGGTAGCCGTAGCCGGTGCCGGGCTGTGCCGGGGGCTGCGGCGGAGCGGCCGGCGGGGCGCTCGGCGGGGGCGGCATGGGGCCGTAGCCGGTCGGCAGCGGTGTGGGCGCCGCCGTCATCGGCTGGGTCAGCTGGGAGTCGTCCCAGGAGTCCTGCCCGAAGGCGGGCCCGGGGGGCGCCGCCGCGTCGCCGGCCACGGAGGGCGACGGCGGGGGCGTCGCGGGCGTCGGGGTGCTCGGCTCGGGGGCGGGGTCGGCGGCCGGGCTCTCGGCGCTGCCACCACCGCCGCCCTCGCCCTCGTCCACCGAGATGCCGTACTCCGTGGCCAGCCCGACCAGCCCCGACTCATAGCCCTGCCCGAGCGCGCGGAACTTCCAGGAGTCCCCGCGCCGGTAGAGCTCGCCGCAGAGCAGCGCGGTCTCCTGGCCGGTCTCCGCCCCGACCTCGAACCTGGCGATCGGCTCCGCGTCCGCCGCGCCCGCGGCGTCGTACAGCAGCAGGCTCAGATCCGGTACCTGGCCGAAGGTGCCGCCGTCCGCGGACGCGGCCAGCACCACCCGGTGGACGGCCGGCTCCAGGGCCGCCAGATCGGCCTCCACGGTGTCCGTCAGCCCCTCCGCCGCCCGCTTCTTGGGCAGATGCCGGACCAGGCCGGACGGGTGCCGTGGCTGGTTGTAGAAGACGAAGTCCTCGTCCGAGCGCACGCGGTCGTCCGCGCCCAGCAGCAGAGCCGAGGCATCCACGTCGGGTACGTCCGCGCCGGGAGTCCAGCGGAGCACGGCCCGTACGGCGGTGGCGTCCAGCGGGATGTTCGATCCCTTCAGCATCGCGTGCGTCATGGCCGCAATCCTGCCCTCCCGGGCCTCGCCGGGACAACGCAGGGGTGGGTGCGAGGTCGGGAAATCCAAGAAGAGGGGGCATGGGGGAGGGATGGGCCGGTCTCCCGGACACGGGCTGGACGCATATGAGTTACGCGATTTTCACGCTCTTGGGGAACTTTTGACCCATCCCCACACGTACGATTATCGGCCACTACCTGGGCCGGAACGGCCAGCGCGGGCATCGGCATGCGGGGAGAGCTATGCGGCATTTTGGACACCTGTCGGCCGAGGCACGGAAAGATCTGTTCCATCGGGAGCCCGGCGAGTTCACCCTGGACTCCCCGGCCCACACGCTCGCCGTCGCCCTCGGCGCCACCCTCTACTGCCCGGCAACCCGCCCCCGCCTCGCCGATGACATCGCCAAACAGGCAGGTCAGGGCGTGACCTCCATGGTGCTCTGCCTGGAGGACTCCATCGATGACAACGAGGTGCCCGAGGCCGAGGAGAACCTCATACGGCAGCTGGGCGAACTCTCGGCGCGCGGCCCGCACCTCTCCCTGCCCCTGCTGTTCATCCGGGTCCGGACCCCCGAGCAGATCGTCGATCTCGTCCACCGGCTCGGCCCTGCCGTCCGGCTGCTGTCCGGATTCGTACTGCCGAAGTTCACCGAGGAGCGCGGCGTCCCCTTCCTCGAGGCGCTGATTTCGGCCGAAACCGATGAGACGACCGAGGCGGCCGAGGCGCTGGGCGGCCGGCGGCTGTATGCGATGCCGGTCCTCGAATCGCCGGAGCTGATGCACCGGGAGACCCGCACCGAGACCCTGGCCGGCATCGGCCGCACCATCGACAAGCACCGCGAGCGGGTCCTGGCGCTCCGCCTCGGCGTCACCGACCTGTGCTCGGCCTACGGGCTGCGCCGGGCGCCCGACATGACGGCGTACGACGTACAGCTGGTCGCCTCCGTCATCGCCGACGTGGTCAACATGCTGGGCCGCGCGGACGGCACCGGCTTCACGGTCACCGGGCCGGTGTGGGAGTACTTCAAGCCCCACGAGCGGATGTTCAAGCCGCAGCTGCGGATCAGCCCCTTCACCGGCCGCGCCGCGTCGTCGCTGCGCAACGCCCTCATCGAGCACGACATGGACGGGCTGCTGCGCGAGATCGAACTCGACCGCGCCAACGGCCTTCAGGGCAAGACCTGCATCCACCCGACGCATGTCGCCCCCGTGCACGCGTTGTCGGTGGTCAGCCACGAGGAATACAGCGACGCCGTGGACATACTCGAACCGGAGCGCGGCGGGGGCGGTGTGCTGCGCTCGGCGTACACGAACAAGATGAACGAGGTGAAGCCGCACCGCGCCTGGGCCGAGCGGACGCTGCGGCGCGCCGAGGTGTTCGGCGTGGCCCGGGAGGACATCAGCTTCGTGGAACTGCTGGCGGCGGGGTTGCACACGGGATGACGGGATGACGGGTAAGTGATCGGGCTGACGGGGTTGATGGAGCGGATGGGGCGTACGGCGTGATGTGGTCGGGGCAGTGGGTCGCGGACCGGCTGGGAGTCGGGCTCGAAGGCGGCGACGAACTGCGCGAGTTGCTGGGGCTCGCGCTGCGCCGCAACCCCAAGCGCGCGCATCTGCTGGTGTCCAACGTGCTCGGCAAACACGTGCCGCAGCGGCCGCGGGCCGTCCACGGCGCGGGCGTACGGCTCGGGCGCCGGGTGCGCGAGCTGCTGGGCGACGAGGCCGCGGCGCGCGCGGTCGTGCTCGGCTACGCGGAGACCGCGACGGGCCTGGGCCACAGCGTCGCCGACGGCCTGGCCCTCGCCCCCTACCTCCACTCCACCCGCCGCCCGGTCGCGGGGGTCGCCCCGGTCGGCGGCTTCGAGGAGGAGCACAGCCACGCCACGTCCCACCTCCTCCTCCCCGAGAACCCCGACCTGCTGGCCACGGACGGCCCGCTCGTCCTCGTCGACGACGAGTTCTCGACCGGCCGGACGGTGCTCAACACCATCGCCGCGCTCCACCGGAGCTTCCCGCGCGAGCGGTATGTGGTGGTGGCCCTGGTCGACATGCGCTCGCCCGAGGACCGCGCCCGCCTGGACGCGTTCGCGGCCGACCTCGGCGCGCGCGTGGACCTGATCGCGGCGGCGACGGGCACGGTCCGGCTCCCGGCGGAGGTCCTGGAGCGCGGCCGGCGCCTGGTCGCGGAGCACGAGGCGGCCGCCGCCGGGGTTGGGGCCGCGGATCCCGCGCCCGCGGCTGCGCCCGGCCCAGCGCGCGCGCCTGCGGCTGCGCCTCACCCGGCGCACGCGCCGAGGCATGACAAGGCGTCCGCGTCCGCGCCCGGGGTGGAGTCGGCCGGGCATGCGGGGGCGGTCCGCGTCGAGCTCGGCTGGCCGCAGGGGGTGCCCGACGGCGGGCGGCACGGCTTCACCCCCGCCCACCGGGAGCGGCTGGAGGCCGCGCTTCCGGGCATGGCGGCCCGGATCGCGGAAGCGCTGGGCAGCGGGCCGCGGCGCGTGCTCGTCCTCGGCTTCGAGGAGCTGATGTACGCGCCGCTGCGGATCGCCGAGGCGCTGGACACCGGAGCGACCACCGGCCCGGCCGGGGCCGAGGTGCGGTACTCGACCACCACGCGCTCACCCGTGCTCGCCGTGGACGACCCCGGCTACGCGATCCGGACCCGCCTCGCCTTCCCCGCGCACGACGCCCCCGCCGACGGGCCGGGGGAGCGCTACGCGTACAACGTCGCCCCCGGCGGCGACCCGGAGCGCCGCTTCGACGCGATCGTCGCCGTCGTCGACTCGGTCGCCGACACCCCCGAACTGCACGGCCCGGAGGGGCTGTTGGCCCGCCTCGCCTCGCACACCGACCGCCTCCTGCTGGCCGTCGTACCGTCCTACACGCCCAAGACCCACACTCCCGAGCGACAGGCACCCCCCATGGCACAACCGCCGCTGCCGGAGCCGCTGCGCGGCCCCGCGTTCTCCTCGTACGCCCCCGACGAGGTCGGCTGGCTGCTCCAGGACTTCTCCGACGTCACGCTCGAGGCGCCCACCGAGGAGCGCGAGGAGGCGATCCAGAGCGGCGGCGCGCACTACGCCGAGTCGCTGCCCGTCGAGTACCAGCCCACCGAGGCGTACCAGGCGCTGTTCCGGGCCGCGCTCACCACCTCGGCGGCGCGCATCGCGCGGGCGGTCGGCGCGGTCACCGAGACCGTGCTGGCCGAGCGGTCGCCGCGCCCCGTCCTGGTGTCGCTGGCCCGGGCCGGCACCCCCGTCGGCGTGCTGATGCGCCGCTGGGCGCGCCACGCACACGGGCTCGACCTGCCGCACTACGCCATCTCCATCGTGCGCGGCCGCGGCATCGACACCACCGCGCTGCGCTGGCTGGCGGACCGTCACGACCCGGCCGACGTGGTGTTCGTCGACGGCTGGACGGGCAAGGGCGCGATCACCCGCGAGCTGGCGGAGGCCGTGCGGCCGTACCCCGGCTTCGACCCGCGGATCGCCGTGCTCGCCGACCCCGGCCGCTGCGTCGATACGTACGGCACGCGTGATGACTTCCTCATCCCCTCCGCCTGCCTCAACTCGACCGTCTCCGGGCTGATATCGCGCACCGTGCTCCGCGCCGACCTGGTCGGGCCCGATGACTTCCACGGCGGCAAGTTCTACCGGGAGCTGGCCGGGGCCGATGTCTCCGGGCTCTTCCTCGATACGGTCGCGGCCCGCTTCGACGAGGTCGCCGACCAGGTCGCCGCCGACGCGAAGGAGCTCGCGGCCGCCGACCGCACCCCGACCTGGGAGGGGTGGGCGGCCGTCGAGCGGATCAGCGAGGAGTACGGCATCCATGACGTGAACCTCGTCAAGCCGGGGGTGGGCGAGACGACGCGCGTGCTGCTGCGCCGCGTCCCGTGGAAGATCCTCGCGGCGCGCGGCGCCGGCGCGGACCTGGACCATGTGCGGCTGCTGGCCGAGCAGCGCGGGGTGCCGGTGGAGGAGGTGGACGGCCTGCCGTACTCGTGCGTCGGCCTGATCCACCCCCGCTACACGCGCGGCGCGACGGGCGCGGACGGCAAGGCGGTGACCGCCTGATGACGAGCCATGAGCAGCCGTCCGTGCTGATCGCGAGCGACCTCGACCGCACACTGATCTACTCCGCGGCCGCGCTCGGCCTCCGCATGCCGGACGCCGAGGCGCCGCGCCTGCTGTGCGTCGAGGTGTACGGCCACCAGCCGCTGTCGTACATGACGGAGACGGCGGCCGGGCTGCTCGCCGAGCTGGCCCGCGGCTCCGTCTTCGTACCGACCACCACCCGCACCCGCGAGCAGTACGGCCGTATCCGCCTCCCCGGCCCCGCCCCCCGCTTCGCGATCTGCGCGAACGGCGGGCATCTGCTGGTCGACGGCGAGTCGGACCCGGACTGGCAGGCGTCCGTGCGCGCCCGCCTCGCCGCCGCGTCCGCGCCCCTGGAGGAGGTCCGCGCCCATCTCGTCCGCACCGCGGACCCGGCCTGGCTGCTGAAGGAGCGGGTGGCGGAGGACCTGTTCGCCTACCTCGTCGTGGAGCGGGCCCTGCTTCCCGAGGGCTACGTCAAGGAGCTGGCCGCCTGGGCCGAGGAGCGCGGCTGGACGGTCTCGCTCCAGGGCCGCAAGATCTACGCCGTGCCGAAGCCGCTCACGAAGAGCGCGGCGGTGGCGGAGGTGGCGCGCCGTACGGGGGCGCGCGAGGTGCTCGGCGCCGGGGACTCCCTCCTGGACGCCGACCTCCTCCTGGCCGCCGACCGGGCCTGGCGCCCGGGCCACGGCGAGCTCGCCGACGAGGGCTGGACGGCGCCGCATGTGACCGCGCTGGAGGCGCGGGGCGTGGCGGCGGGGGAGGAGATCCTGCGAGCCTTCGCGGCGCGGGCCGGAGTGGCGGGCGCGGGGACGACGGGAGCGGGCGCGTGAAGCCGCCTGTCAGCCCCGCCGCCTCCCCCGCCCCGGGCGGAGGACCCTGACCCCCACGAACGCCACCACCCCCAGCACGTACCCGGCCAGCACGAACACCGTGTTCCAGAGCAGGCTCCCGAGCCTGGTCAGGGCGAGGAAGGCGGGCACCGGCATCCGCTCGATCCCGGCGGGTACGGAGATCAGGCTGCGGAAGATCGGCACCATGCCGGCCGCGCCGCCCTCGACCCCGAGGTCGTCCGCGGACTGCCGGCCCGCAGCACTCACACCGACCCCCTCAGCCGGCTCACCCCGCGTGAGCGGGACGTCTCGCGGAGCGCCGTCGAAAAGCACATCAACGCGATCTTCGACAAGCTCGAACTCCCTGCCAGTTCGGGTTACAGTCGCCGCGTGCTGGCTGTACTGCGTTACCTGGGAAGCTGAAGGGGGCCACGTTGGCCGAGAACAAGAGCACGCCGATCACGGACGAGCTGTACGGCTACATGCTGAGGCACAACCCGCCGCTCGACTCGGTCCAGCGCGAGCTCGTCGAGGTCACACACGCCCGGCTGCCCGACTACGCGGGCATGCAGTCCGCCCAGGAGCAGGGCCCGCTGCTGGCGTTCCTGGTGCGGCTGACCGGCGCCCGGCACATCGTCGAGGTCGGCACCTTCACCGGCTTCTCCGCCCTGTCGATGGCGCAGGCGCTGCCCGCCGGCGGCAGGCTGATCGCCTGCGACGTCTCGGAGGAGTGGACGGCGTACGGGCGCGAGGCCTGGGCGAAGGCCGGGGTCGCGGACCGTATCGACCTGCGGATCGCGCCCGCGCTGGACACGCTGCGGGCGATGCCGGCCGAGCCGCACATCGACCTGGCCTATCTCGACGCGGACAAGGGCAACTACATCGCGTACTGGGAGGAGCTGGTGGTGCGGATGAGCCCGGGCGGGCTGATCGTCGCGGACAACACGTTCTTCCACGGGTCCGTCGTCGACCCGGAGGCGAAGGGCTCGGGCGCGGCGATCAAGGCGTTCAACGAGCATGTGGCCGCCGACACCCGGGTGGAGGCGGTCATGCTGACGGTCGCGGATGGGCTGACCCTGGCGCGCCGCCGCTGAGCCTGCGGCGGCGGAGCAGCCGCCGGGCGTGCCGCCGCCCGCCTTCCTGCCGCGCGTCTTCTTGGCGCCTGCCTTCCTGCGGCCCGCCTTCTTGCCGCCCGCGTTCTTGCGGCTCGTCGGACCGGCGCTCGGAGGACGCACTGGGGCCCTGATCCAGCCGGCCCCACTTCCCGGGCGGCTGACCGCCACCGCCGCGACCGGCCTGGACCTCCCGGACGTGCGCCTCGCGCTCGGCGAGGTCGGGGTGGCGGGCCTGCCAGTACGGATTGTCGTGCGGCAGCCCGCCGCTGACCCGCCCGTACATGCCGAACCACATCAGCATCAGGCCGACCACAAAGCTGAACAGCACGTTCTGGAGGCGGAAGGCCAGGAAGTCGAAGGAGGTCTCCAGGAGAGCGAGGTTGACGAAACCGCTCACCAGGAAGGCGACTCCGAGCACGATGTTGAGGGTCGAGGCGAAGTTGCCGCCGATGACCATGCCGGCGAACAGCAGCCCGCCGATGACGATGGACAGCACGCTCAGCGCGCCGTTGGTGTTCAGCCCGACGACGGAGGCGCCGCCGGTGTCAAAGAAGCCGATCTTGTGGACCAGGCCCAGGATGCCGAAGGCGACCAGGATCAGCCCCACCAGGCCCGCACCGATGCGGTAGATGTGGCTGAGCCGGTGGTCGACCGGCAGATGCTCGTCGAGTTTGGTGCGGACGCCGATCCGCTCAGGGAACTGGCGTCCGATCCCCGCCGGGTGGGGACCGATGGGGGAGGGGCGGCCCGTAGCCATGTCCGGCCTCCTTCGGGCTTACCGCTGCCACTTGCGGAGACCCCGGCCTCGCGGAGCTGTGCGCTGCGCGGTCGAGGCCGTACCTGCGTACGTACCCTCCCAGGATCCGCCCCCGCCGCGCCCCGCTCAACCTCAGCCGCAGCACCCGCCGCCACAGCACCCGCCGCCCCCGCCGCCACCTGCGGCCGGGGACGGTGCCGGGCCGGAGGAGGTGCCGGTCACGGCGACCGTCGAGAGCAGCTTCACCGTGTCGTCGTGCCCGTCCGGGCAGGACGCGGGCGCCGAGGACTCGGCCATGGGCCGGTTCAGCTCGAAGGTGGTCCCACAGGCGCGGCATCGGTATTCGTAGCGAGGCATAGGGGCAGCATAGCCAGGCACGGCGTGCCCCAACAGCGCACAAAAGGCAGGAAACAGCAGGTCGGCGCGGGCACGGCCGGAAACGAGCAGACGGCCGGGGGATCAGTGCCCGCCCGCGCGCTCCTCACGGATCTCCTGCACCACATGGCCGACGGCCTGCCGTACGGCCTCGGTCTCGGACAGGAAGTGCCACCAGTCCGGGTGCCGCCCCTCCAGCCCGGCGATCGCCCGGTCGAGCCGCTCCACCGCGGCGTCCAGCGGCCGGGCGTGGCGCGGGTCGGGGGTGTCGCGCCCGGCCATCGCCAGCCGCTGCGCGTCCCGGATCGCGAAGCGCGTCCGCTCGACCTCCTTGCCCCGGTCGAACGACACCTCGTCGAGCCGCCGCAGCCGGTCCCCGGCCGCCGACACCGCCTCGTCCGTGGTGTTCAGCAGCGCCCGTACGGTGGCGAGCAGGGCGGTGGCATCCGCCCAGCGCTGCTCGCCCCGCGCCTCCCGCGCCTCCTCGAGCTTGGCCTCGGCCTGCGCGACATCCCTCGCGGCCTGCTCCGGGACGGTCTGGAGATCCTGCCAGCAGGCCGCGCTGTAGCGCCGCCGCAACTCGCTCAGCACGGGCCCGACGCCCTCCGCCCGCGTGGTGATCGCCTGGGCCCGCGTACGCAGCGACACCAGCCGCCGGTCGATCTCCGCGGCCCGCTCCGGCAGCCGCTCCGCCTCGCCGCGCACCGCCTCCGCCCGGCGCAGCGCATCGTCGGCGCGCCGGATGGTCTCCTGCACACCGTGGCGGCCCGCCCCCTCGTTGAGCTTGGTCAGCTCGGGCGCCAGCGCGGCCAGCCGCGCCGCCAGGTCGTCGGCCCGCAGCCCGGACCCACGCACCGCGTCCAGCGCGTCACTCGCCGCGCGCAGCGCCTGCCGCGCCCGCTCCACGGCGGGCGCCAGCCGGGCCAGCTGCGTCTCGGCCTGCGCCAGCAGCGGGCCGAGCCCCTGCTCGAAGCGGTCGAGATCCGCCTTGGTGCGCCGCAGCTCGTCCTTCGCCCTGATCAGATCCGCGCGGGCCCGCGAGGCGGCCCCGGCGTCCAGGTCGTCGCGGTCCAGGTCATGGCTGTCCACGGCGGTGATGTAGTCCCGGCTGACCTGGTCGATCCGCTCCCCGAGCGACTCGAAGCCGGACTTCGCCCGCCGGGCGGCCGGTGAGTCGTCGACCGCCGTGATCGTCTCGATCGAGATCCGCAGGTCGCGCTGCGCGGTGTCCAGCTCATAGAACGCCGCCGCGGCCTCGTCCTTCGCCGCCTGCGCCTGCGCCCGCTGTCCTTCCCCCCGCCCCCCGAACCACCGCCGGGCCCCGCCGCCCGCGAACGTGACCGGCACCACCGCGACCAGCAACGGCAGCGGCGCCAGCACCAGCGCCACACCCCCCACAACCCCCTCGACCACCCGCCGCCCCAGCCCCCGCGGCCGCCACCCCGCCCCCAGGCGACGCACTGGACCCCGACCATGCCCTGGACGCGGACGACGTACTGGACGTGCAGACTGCGCGGATGTCGCCGCCACTTCCCTCTCCCACATGGATCGCCCCAGGCCCGGCTGTCATTCTCCCACCCGTCACTGACGAACAGGCATGGCGGATGGTTCGCGATCAGGCCCGTTCTTTCCCTCCCTCTCCTGGATTGCGGCGGTGCGGCGCGGACAGGGTAGGCTGGCACCTCCTCCCGGGCGCATAGCTCAGCGGTAGAGCGCTGCCCTTACAAGGCAGATGTCGGCGGTTCGAACCCGTCTGCGCCCACAGCGACTGACCACAGGTGAGAGTCTGCTCCGGCCCTCCGATCCAAGCGGATCGGGGGGCCGCTTCACGAGGAGAGTCGGCTACCGGGCCGGGCGGCGGCCGCGCGGCGGTCCGCCTCCTGTCCCGTTGAGCGGGATCAGCGACTCCAGCGTGGAGCCTCGGACCCAGGCCCCGAGCAGGTCCCGGTGCATGGCGAAGATCCCGTGCTTCACGGCCAGCTTCCCCGCCGCCGCTGTGAAGTTGCAGGTGGCGACGTACACGGCGATGTCCGCGCCGTGCTCGGCCTTCGCTGTGCCGAGGAACTTCTGCATCTCGCCGCTCCCCACGGTGCGGTGGCGTGCGTAGTGTTTGCACTGGATCACCAGCCGCCGCCCGTCCGGCATCAACCCGATGACATCGGCGCCCAGGTCGCCGGTCTTCCCGGACACCACGACCTGGGTGCAGCCGTCGCGGCGGCACAGCTCCGCGACGTACAGCTCGAACCGCTGCCAGGTCATCGCGTCGACATCGGACATGGCCAGTTCCCGCGCCTTGCGCTCCTCGCCGGCCTGCCAGGCGCGGTCACCGGACACGGCGTTCCGGTGGGCTCTCAGCAGCCACCAGCCGAGCCCGCCGAGCGATGCCGCGAGGACCGCCCCGACGGCGTAGGGCCACACCGTCTTCCACGCCAAGGCCAACACCAGCAGCATCACGGCGCCGATGCCCCACGCCCAGCGGCGTAACCGTGCCTTGAACCGCCGTGATGACCATCTGCGTCGTCGTCGTGCCGCCATCTCTCCCCCTCCCACGCGTACCCGGCAGTGTGGGGAGCGGTGGCTCAGCGCGGCAAGGGGGCCGATGCGGGGCTCAGCCGTGCGGCGTTGAAGGCGACTGATCTTGTGGCGCGGTGCGGCTTCGGCCGGCCGGGTGGGGAACAATCACTCCGCATGGCCATCGACTATCGCAAGCGCCCCGCAATCGACTACCGCAAGCCGGCTAAGGCACCCTCCGCCGCGATCAGCCTGGAGAAGGTCGCAGCCCGGGCTCCGGGGCTGGTCAGCCTGTACAAGACGGCTGCGGTCTCCTTGGCCAAACGCGGTGTCGCCGGGCGGCGTGCCGCGGTGTACCTGGTTCTGGACCGCTCCGGGAGCATGCGTCCGTACTACAGGGACGGCTCCGTGCAGCACTTGGCCGAGCAGACTCTCGCTCTCGCGGCCAACCTCGATGACGACGGCGTCGTGCCGGTCGTCTTCTTCTCCACGGGCGTCGACGGGACCGCTGAGATCGGCCTCGATGACTATCGGGACCGGATCAACCCGTTGCACGACTCGATGGGCCACATGGGGCGCACCAACTACCACCTCGCCATGCGGGCCGTGATCGACCACTACCAGTCGTGCGGAGCCGGCGATCCGGCGTTCGTGGTGTTCCAGACCGACGGTTCCCCCACGTCGAAGGCGGCCGCGCAGAGCATGCTGTGTTCGGCCGCGAGGCTGCCGATCTTCTGGCAGTTCGTCGGGTTCGGCGACGACGAGTTCCGCTTCCTCCACAAGCTCGACGACCTTCCGGTGCCGAGCCGACGCGTCGTCGACAACGCGGGGTTCTTCGCTGCCGGGCCGTCGCCGAAGGCGCTCTCCGACGTCGATCTCTACGATCAGCTGCTTCAGGAGTTCCCGTCGTGGCTGAGCGCCGCTCGTGACGCGGGCATCGTGAAGGACTGAGAACCGGCGGCCAGGAAGGGGCGCGAGAGGGCGAGGTCGCGGCCGCCCCCGACCTCACCCACGATCACATGGGGACGTGGCTCTTGCACTGGGCGACGAGGGTGGAGCCGGGCTTGTTCTTCTTCGTATCCTCGTCCACGAGCTTTCCGTTGACGAATATCTGGCAGCCGATTTCCGTCTTCGGATTCACTGAACCCGTTTGCAGCGACAGCGACCTTCCCGGCTTCACCTGGAACTTCTGGGACCACGGAGTCCTGACGGAATCGAGATCCACATCCCATTTACTGGTGGGACCGCTGCTGTCTCCGCCGGTGTATTTGATGCCAGGGATGTATACGCTGGCCGGCGAGTCCCCTGTGACCTTGAATTCGACAGTCGCCGTGCTGTCGCCCTCCTTGCCGTCCTCGGAGCAGCCTGTCAGCAGGGCTACCATGATGACCAGGCAGGAAGCGGCCTTATGTGTACGCATTGTTTCCCAACTATATTTTCGAGCGGCCGGTTTCGGATTCCGCGCAACCGGGCACGAGTAATCCTCACATGCGTTCCGCCGGGGAACCAGCGTTTCCTGACACGTCTCTGGATCAGTTCTGCTGCACCGGAGATAAGTCCGCTGTCGCCCATCGTGTGCCTCCGTCGCTGTGCGACTTCCTCAAACGCGATGACGTGCCGTGGCGCGCGGTGCAGAATGCCCGCATGATCAAAGGCGTTCACACCGACAAGGCGCCGTTCGTGCGCTTCTCCGACGGCACCGAGCCGCCCCTGTCCCAGGCCATCGTGTCCGGCGGTCTGGTCTTCACCTCCGGCCAGGGGCCGCTGGACCCCGCCACGAACGAGATGCCGGCCGATTTCGCCGCGCAGGCAACGCAGGTGCTGAGCAACCTCGTCGCCGTGTTCGAGGCGGCGGGCAGCGGTAAGGACCGCATCGTCAAGTTGACGTGTTATCTGAGCGACAGGGAGAACTTTCCGGAGTTCAACGGCGTGTACCGGGAGTTCTTCGCGGACTGTTCGCCGCTGCCCGCCAGGACCACCGTGGTGGCGCAGCTCGTGCGTGAGGGTGTGCTCGTCGAGATCGACGCGGTGGCGGAGGTCTGAGCGGCGACGAGGGAGTGGCGTGGCGGCGGTGAGCTGGAGGGCGCGCGGCCCTGGCGGCCGGACGGTCCGAGCCGCTGAACTCTTGGTGAAGTTTGGCTCGTATCAGTTCAGGAGAAGTTCAGCAAATATCCGGCGCCGCGCATTCACCTGCGCATACGTCAGTTGTCGCGGCGGATTGGCTCTGTAATGTCCCGTTCTTCCCTCGCTCCAGGGCCCGGAACAAGATCATCCGGTTCGGCTAGTCTGCGCGATATCCAAGGCGATGGAGCGACGGGGGAAAGTCGATGGGCGGCCTCACCTACCACGATATGGTCGAAATCGACCTGGGGAAGCTCGGCAGTGCGGTCACGAACTGGAAGTCGACCGCTGACGGCTTGAAGAAGCTGATGGAAGACGCGAGTTCCGGCTTGCTGAAGAAGTCGGAGGGGGCCCGGTGGGCCGGGCTCAACGCGGATGTCACGCGTGAATTCGTCAAGAAGACGGCGAAAGAGTTCGAGGATCTGCACAAGGAGGCCCAAGCCGTCTGGAGCGTCCTGGACGACGCTCATTCCCAGCTGATCGAGATTCAGTCCAATATCAGGTCGACCGTCGCGGCGGCGCGGGAAATCAAGCTCGAGGTCGCCGACAACTACGACGGCACCGTGAAGTTCGTCTACCCGTTCGCGGCCGAGGGGACGTACTCCCCCAAGGACCGGGAGGTCCAGCAGGAGTACAACCGCCACGTCAACGCGAAGATGGCCCGGGCCATCCAGATCGACGGCCTGGTCAAGGGCGCGCTGGCCAAGATGCACGGCGGCGACCCCTACGACGCCGGGCACACGAAGTACGACTCGCTCGACGACGTCGCGCTCGACCGGGCGACGGCGCTCGCCTCGCTCGGCAAGGACGCGAACCCCAGGCAGCGGGCCGAGCTGCGGAAGCTCTGGGACGCGCTCAGCCCGGAATCGCGCGGCCAACTGTGGGATGCCGACCGGGTAAAGCTGATGGATGCCGGGGTCATCTCCCCGAAGTACACGTGGAAGTCCGCGATCAAGGGCGACCCGGGGTGGGCATGGAGAGAGCCGACGGCGGGCGATCGCTGGAACTTGTTCGAGGCAAAAAGCAAGGTGGCCTGGGACAAACTGAACGGCCTCAGCCACGGCGGCGAGGCTCTGGAGCACTACCTCTCGAACACGGGAACCGCTGTTGATGATCTGGACGTCGACGGCATGCTCCGCGACGACCCTCCCATGTACGAAGACGTCGAGTGGGCCATCGTCGACCATCAGGACAAGTGGGCGGAGCAGGCGCGCAAGGAGCTGGAGAAGTCAGGGGCGCGGACCGTCACCGTTCCGGTGGAAACAAAGGGCCAGACTTTCGGATTTGGCAACCAGGACTGGCGTGACGCCGTCGGCACCGGAACATTCAACGTCTCCGGCGCGATGACGGCGAAGCTCAACGAGTATGGGAAGCCGGAGTATTACCTCGACTATCAGGTGAACGTCTGGGATCGGTACAGCCAGAACGAGAGCGAACCCAACTGGACGGATCGCCCCGACCCGGACCTGGCCAAACTGCAGGAAGCCGGGCTGGCGCGGGACTTCGATATGCGCGGCAGCAGTTCGGTGACGCATTACGACTACCGACAGCCGGGGCCGGACGGCGTGTACGACGGGCCGGGGCCCAAGGTCTAGGAACCCAAGGCCCAGGACCCCAAGGTCCAGGACCGGCGCCCCGGCAGGGGGAGCGCGAAGCTCGTTCGGCCGTAGCCGGAGCGATGTCATCCGATTCAGCTACCATGCGTTTTGATCTGCGCTGTGGCGCGGCGTGGCCAGGGGAGGGCCCGACCGTGTCACCGGATGCGTAGATGTCCTCTACAGGAGGTAACGGGGAATGTCATTCGACAGCGAGTGGTCTCAACTCAAGGCGGACGCGGCCGGGCAGCAGAGCGCCCATACGCGGCTCAACCAGTTTCCCGCGGACGTCGGTGGCGGCGGCGGGGCTTCGGCCACGAGCGGCGGCGGGCGCTCCGATCTGGTCGTGCACCAGGACGACTTGGGCGCCGTCGGCCACGAGGCCTTCGTCCTGCACGGAGAGTTGCAGAAGGTTGCCGATATCGCCGGGGCGGGGGCCGACAAGGACGGTGTGGGGTCGTCCATGCAGGCGGCCAAGGCGCTGAGCGACCACCACTTCACCATGGGCGACGCGCTGAGCACCACGGTGACCGTCTGGAGTTCCCAGGTGAAGACCGTGCTCCAGATGTGTGCCCATATCTCCAATCACCTGGACTACTCGAAGAAGGCGCACGCGCACGACGACACGCAGATCGCGGCCTCGTTGCGCAACCGGGACGGGTCGGCCGTCAGCGTTTCCGAGATATCCAAGATGGTGAAGTAGCGCAGACGACGGGGGAAGGGCAGAGAAAGACAATGGGGGCTCTCACCTACGCGGATCTCATCGGCGTTGATCTGGGTAAGCTCGGCACTGCGGTCACGGACTGGAAGTGCGCTGTCGACGGCCTGAAGAGGCTGATGAACGATGCGCGTTCCGGCCTCCAGAAGAAGTCCGCGGGGGCGCGGTGGGCCGGGCTCAACGCAGATGTCACACGTGAATTCGTCGGCAAGACCGCGAAGGAGTTCGCGGATCTGCACAAGGAAGCCAGCAGCATCTGGAGCGTCCTCGACGACGCGCACTCACAGCTGACCGAAATTCAGGCCGGCGTCAAGTCGATCGTCGCGCAGGCGCAGGACGACGGGCTCCGGCTCGCCGACAATTTCGACGGCACCGTGCGCTTCTTCTATCCTCACTCGCCGGCGGACGACGGGACGCGGACGCAAGCGCAGTTGGACACCCAGGAGGCGTACGCCAACCGCGTCAACCGGCAGATCGCCCAGGCCGTCGAGATCGACGGCATCGTCAAGGGCGCGCTGGCCAAGAGCCACGGCGGCGACGCGAACAACGCGGGCCACGCCGGGTACCACTCCCTGGATGACGCCAAGGTCGACCGGGCCGTCGACCTCGCCGCGCTGGGCCAAAGGGTGAACCCCAGCCAGCGCGCCGAACTGCGCAGGATCTGGGACGGCCTCAGCCCCGAATTGCGCGGCCGGGTCTGGGATGCCGACGCGCTGGGGCTGGTGGCGGCCGGGATCACGGACCCGCAGTACAAATGGAAGCCGGCGGATGTGGGATCCGGGAAGTTCCACTCGCGCGATCCCGGCTACAAGGACTATCTGTTCCAGCTCGAGGCCAAGGCCATGGCGAAGGGCGGCGGGCTGGCGGGCTACGACCAGGGGGCCCGCGCGTTGGCCCACTACCTCGGAGGGTCCGGAAAGCCGCTGGATCTGGACATCGACCGTATGTGGGACGAGGACAAGGGATTTCGGAAGGCCGCCACGGAGAACCTCGCCAAGCATGAGGACGAGTGGCGGCAAAAGGCTCTGAAAGCGTTCGAGGAGTCCGGCGGCCGGACAGTGTCCATTCCGGTGGAGACGAAGGCCGACGGATACGAGCAGGGCGACCCCGACTGGAATTTCGCCGTCGGCCACGCGATGGTGAACCATTCGGGAGTCGTGAGTGTGGTGCCCGACGAGCACGGGAAGCCCAAGGTGTCCCTCGACTACCGGGTGAATGTCTGGGACCGATACAACTGGGATGACAACACGTCCTTCGAGATCGCGGGCGTCACCGTCACGGGCGCGCAGATGCAAGGGCTCCACCAGACCGGCCTCGCCCAGGAATTCAATATGCACGGCAGCAGCTCGACTCAGTGGCGCGACCTGACTCAGCCGCGGAAGCCGGAGGGCTGACCGCTACGAGGGGTCCGGCGGCTGCTCACCCCGGCGCGGCGGCGGCCACTGGTGCAGCGCCTCGTCGGGCGCCAGCCGGACCACCACCTCGGCGAGCTGGGTGCAGATCTGCTCGATCTGCTGGCGGGTGCGGTTCCGCTCCGTGATGATCGCCGACAGCAGCAGCGCGGTCAGCGCGGTCGAGCCGTTGAACGCCTGCAAGGTGACCATCCGCGCCAGCAGTGTCTGCCCCGCGAACGGGCCGACGCCCGCCGCCGTCGCCTGGATCGCGATCACCGACACGATGAGCACGCACGTCGCGGCCCCCGCCAGCTGGAAGCGCAGCGCCGCCCAGATCAGGAAGGGGAAGACCAGGAAGAGCAGGCTGCCGACGGAGTGCGTGGCCACCAGGGCGACGACGGCGGTGCCCAGCACCAGCAGCGCCGCCTCCGCCCACCGGTACAGGGGCATGTGGCGCGGCACCCGGGCCCTGCGCAGCACCAGCAGCAGCGGTGTGACGACCAGGACGCCCATCGCGTCCCCCGTCCACCACACCGACCAGGTCGACCAGAACTCGTCGGCCGGGAGCCCGCCCTCGAGGACCAGCACCCCGGTGCCCACCGTGGAGCTGATCAGCATTCCGGCCAGCGCGCCGAGGAAGACCAGCGACAGCGCGTCCCGCAGCCGGTCGAGCTCCGTACGGAACCCCATCCGCCGCAGCAGCAGGTACGAGCAGACCGGGGCCACAGTGTTGCCCGCCACGATCGCGGCGACGGCGAGGGGCGTCGGGCCGATCGGCGCGTTGATCGCGAGGGCGCCCAGCGTGATACCCGGCCAGGTGCGCAGGCCGAGGAGAAGCAGGCAGGTCACGGCGATGCCGGTGGGCGGCCAGAGCGGGGTGACCTGTCCGCGCACCAGCTCCTGGAGCAGCCCGATCCGCGCCCCGGCGTAGTAGGCCGCCGCGACGGCGACGATCCGCAGACCCGTGGCGCCGTATCGCCGGATCCAGTCGTCGCCTGCCACAGCGGCCATCAGACAGTGTGGTCGGGGTCGGGTGCGGGTGACACGCAGAGCCGTGGCGCGGCGTCCGCCACACGGAGGAACGGCGGCGCGGCGCTCATGGGCGTACGCCGTCGTGGCGGAGCACCAGCACGGCCGCGTCGTCGCAGTGGCCGGTGCGGTCGGCGACCTTGCTCACCCGCGCGGCCAGCTCCTCCGCGTCGTCGCCGTAGCCCGCGCCGACCAGCCGGGACACCTCCGCCAGCCCCCGGTCGATCGGGTAGGACGGGCCTTCCACCACGCCGTCCGTGAACAGGACGAAGGCTCCCGCCCGGGTCAGCAGGTGCCGGGTCACCGGATAGGTCTCGCCGGGCTGGATGCCCAGTGGCAGGCCCCCGGGGTCCCAGACGACCTCGGCCGGGCGGTCGGCCGAGGCCCGGACCGCGGGGACGTGGCCCGCCCGGGAGCAGGCCAGCTCGCCCGAGGCGGGGTCGAAGCGGAGGAAGGTGCAGGTGGTGAACAGGTCGGTGCCCATCGAGATGAGCAGCTCGTTGACGCCGTGCAGCACCTCGCCCGGGTCGCAGGTGGCGGCGGCGATGGCGCGCAGCCCCGTGCGGACCTGGCCCATGAAGGCCGCCGCCTCCACGTCATGGCCCTGTACGTCGCCGATGGCGAAGCCGATCGAGCCGGTGCCGGGCAGCGCGAAGACGTCGTACCAGTCGCCGCCGACGTCCAGCCCGTCGCGGGCGGGCGTGTAGCGGGCCGCGGCGCGCAGTCCGGGGGGTGTGGGCAGTTCGGTGGGCAGCATATGGCGCTGGAGCGCCGCGGCAAGCTCCACCCGTGCCTGTTGCAGTTTGATCCGCTCGAGGATCTGAGCGGTCAGCCGCCCCAGGGAGCGCAGCGCCTCTTCGGTGCTCTCGTGTGAGGTGGTGCGACGGCGGTTCATCAGTGCTCCGATGGGCACCTCCGGCGATGGCCGGAGGAGCTCTGCCCGGGTCTTATGTTACGCGCGGTCACGGCCGAAGGAGCCGTCGGCGGGCCGGGGAGGGCGGCGCGGACATCGCCATCCGTGCCGGTGTCCGCACCGTACGTGAGCGAGGCGGCGACCAGCTCTCTGTCAGGTCACAGTCAGGCCCGGCTACGCATATGCGCAGCGGCCTTGCCGAGGCCGCCGGTTGACGCCACCGTTGTCCGGCAACGGGCACGCGCGCCGCGCGCCCGTCCTCGACTGGGACCGGAGGTGCCATGGGACCGATCGTTCCACCCCTCGTTCCACCGTATGAGCTCGTCGGCGAAGGACCACGCAGGATCATGGCCGTGCACGGCTGGTTCTCGGACCGCGCCGCCTACGCCGCCATGCTGCCGCACATCGACCGGCGGGCCTTCACCTACGCACTCCCCGATCTGCGCGGCTACGGGGAGGCGCGGGACATCCCCGGCGAGTACACCACCGGCGAGGCGGGCCGCGATCTGCTCGCGCTCGCCGACCACCTCGGCTGGCAGCGGTTCTCACTCCTCGGGCACTCGATGGGCGGCGCCGTCGTACAGCGCGTCGTGGCCGCCGCCCCCGACCGGGTCGAGCGGCTGCTCGGGGTCGCGCCCGTCCCCGCGAGCGGGATGCCGATGGAGGGCGAGCAGTGGCGGCTGTTCACCTCCGCCGCCGAGCGCCCCGAGAGCCGCCGGGCGATCATCGACTACACCACCGGCGGCCGCCACCCGGCCGCCTGGCTCGACCTGATGGTCAGGCACTCGCTGGAACAGAGCGACGCCAAGGCGTTCCGGGCCTGGCTGGACTCCTGGGCCCTGGAGGACTTCCACGAGGACATCGTGGGGGCCCGGGTGCCGGTCCGGGTGGTGGTCGGGGCACATGACCCGGCGCTCACGGCGGAGCTGATGCGGCAGACCTGGCTGCGCTGGTATCCGCGTGCCGACCTCGTCGAGCTGCCCGACGCCGGGCACTACCCCGCCGACGAGGCCCCGCTGGAACTCGTGCGCGCCGTCGAGGACTTCATCACGGCGGACGCGTAATCACGGGCCGGGTGCGGCGGCTTCGGGCCCCGGCCCCGAGCCCGTCCCGGAACCGGAACCGGAACCTGAACCTGAACCGGCAGAGCGTGAAGGACGAGGTGAGGGGGACGGATGCGCCGCCGCGTACTTCGCCTCGCTCTCGCGGTACTGGGGGAGCAGGGTGTTGAGGATGCGGTCCACGTACTCGCGGGTCTCGGCGATCCTCGGGATCCCGTGGGCCCTGAGGACCGCGTTCGGACCGGCGTTGTACGCGGCGAGCGCCAGCTTGGTCGGGTCGCCCGGCAGGTCCTTCACCACGCCGTACAGATGGCACATGTAGCGCGCCTGCGAGGGGATGGCGTCCTTGGGCTCCCAGACATCGGCCTTGCCGTCGCCGTCCCCGTCGCGGCCCCACTCCTTCCAGGTCTCCGGGGCGAACTGGGAGATGCCCTGCGCATGCCCGGAGTCGGCGTCGGGCCGCCAGTCGCTCTCCGCGTGGATCTGCGCGGCCAGCAGCGGCACACTCACCTTGGGGCAGGTGCGGGCGGCCGCCTCGACCAGCGGGCGCTCGGCCTTGGGGATGGTCGGAAGCTCGGGCTCCGAGGGTCCGGTGAACTGCCGTACGACGAGGAGCGCGGCGGCGATCAGCAGGGCGCTGCCGACCAGGGTGCCGGTCGTACGGTTGCGGCGGGTCACCATGCGGGGGCCGGCGGGGTGGGGATACGCATGAGGGGACGGTAACGGGATTTCCGGGCCGGGGCCGGAATTCCTGTGCCCCGCAGCCGTGGCGTCAGGGCTGTCCCGCCGCGCCCGCCGCCGGCTGGGCCGGGAGCGGCTTCTCTCCGGCGGGGCGCCGCATCACATACGCCGCGCCCGCGCCCGCCGCGAAGAGCGCGAGCACCGAGACCGCCGTGCCCAGCCACGTGGCGCCGAGCCACTGGCCGCCGACGTATCCGAGGCTCACGCTGTAGGCGGCCCAGGCCAGTCCGGCCACCGCGGACCAGGGCAGGAACTCCTTGACCCGGCGGTGCGCCGCGCCCGCGCCGAGGCTGACGACCGAGCGCCCCGCGGGCGCGAAGCGGGCTATGACGACCAGCGTGCCGCCGCCCCGGACCAGCGCCGTGCCCAACTTCTCCTGGGCGGAGGTGAGTCGGCGGGAGCGGGCGATGGCGCGGTCGAGCCGGTCGCTGCCGCGCCAGGCCAGCCGGAAGGCGACCATGTCACCGAGGACCGAGGCGGTGGCGGCGCACAGCACGAGGGCGAGCATCTGGGAGAAGTCGGCGGCGCCCGCCTGGACGCGCACCACGCCCACCGCGTCCACGGTGGTTCCGGCGGCCGCGGTGGCCGCCGTGATGACGAGAACACCGCTCGGCAGGACGGGGAGGAACACGTCGAGGAGAACAGAGATGCCGACAACCGCGTAAATCCATGGGGTGTTGGTCAACGCCCCCAGATGTTCCAACAACGCTTCTCCCGATCCGGTTCCCCCCAGCCGTGTCGCCGCTGTGGGGAGCGGCGGACGGCATTCACAGCCATACAGCGTACGCCTGTGACAGGAGAGGATAGCGGTAACGGGCGCTGATGTTGTTCGAATCACGTTGCGCGGGGGTTGCCTCCCCCGGTGACGAAGGGGAGGTACCCCCGCATAACGCGTGAACGCGGCTTGAGGTTTCGGCTGGGGCGGCGCCGACTCAGGCGGCGTGGTTCATGTGGTGGCTCAGACGGCGGTGGGCTGACGGCGCGTCTCGGGGGCCGTGACCGTCTGGCGCGTCGAGCCCAGGAAGCGGTCGAGGGCCCAGGGGCCGGGGCCGGTGAAGACGATGAGCAGGAACGCCCAGCAGAACATCGCGGCCGCCTCGCCGCCGTTCTGGATGGGCCACAGCTTCTCCGGCTGGTGCTCGTGGAAGTAGGCGTACGCCATCGAGCCCGAGCTGATGAACGCCGCGCTGCGGGTGCCCAGGCCGAGCATGACCAGGCCGCCGCCGACGAGCTGGATCACGGCCGCGTACCAGCCCGGCCAGGTGCCCGCGTCGACGGTCCTGCCGGTGCCCATCAGGCCGCCGAACCAGCCCAGGAGCGAGGAGGCGCCATGGCAGAAGAACAGCAGGCCGACGACTATGCGGAAGAGCGAGAGTACGTACGGTCTCGTACCGTCCAGTCGGTCGGCGAGGCCCTGGGGGGTGGCGGACGGAGGCATGGGGACGACTCCTTGTTCCGGGGACGGGAAGCAACGGAACCGTCAGGTTAGGTTCCCCTCACCTTTTGTTGCAAGTTCAAGTTCCGCCAACTCTGACACCGCCGCCCGCAGCGCCGCACGGGCCACCGCATCGGTGTCGCACAAGGTCACCGAGTTGACCCCGGGCCGCGCTCCCGCCGCCGTCACCCAGTGCACGCCCTCCGTCGGCACCCCGATCGCGAAGCGCCGCGGATGGGCCCGGCCCTCCGCGTCCACCAGGCGATATGGGCTCGGGGTGACGTCCAGGCCGCCCGTCTCGTACCCCTCCACCCGGTGCGGGCGGCACGCTCCGGTACGCAGCAGGCGGGCCAGCAACTCGTCCCCCGTACGCCGCAGATCGGGCTCCGGAAGCCGTGCTTCGACGAGCGTCGTGGCCACCACCGGGGGGCCCGGCACCCGGGCGGAGCGGGCGACGAAACCGGGACAATCCCCGGGCGCCGCGGCGGCCTCCGCGGACACCTCCAGATGCGGACCGAGCACGTCCAGCACCCCCGCTTCGATCAGCGCGGCCATCTCCTCGATGCGCCGGCGCGGCGGGCCGATCGACAGAAAGGCGTTGAGCGGGGTGTACCAGCGGTCGAGATGGGCGCGGCGCGACAGCCCCGACAGACCCCCGTGGTCGACGATTTGCCGCAGCTCATTGCGCAGATCGCGAAAGACGTCGAGGGCCGCCTTGACGGGGCCCGACACATTGCCGAGGCGGGCGTGCGCCACGTCCTCGCGCGCGTACGACAGCAGCCACCGCCGGAAGTCCTCCCGGCCGGTGAAATCCCGGCCCTGGTGCGGGTGGGCCACCGCGTCCCAGGACCAGCGGTCAGCCGGTTTGATGCCGAAATCGTCCAGCACCGCCGCCTCTTCAGCCCCACCGTGCTCGGTGGCCAGAAAGCGCCCCCTGAAACCCGTGCGGCCCGTAGATCCCGGCCGCCCCGGCTGACCCGGCTGGCTCGATTCACCCGGCAGGCCCCGCTGGTCCTGCCGCCGGCTCCGTTGCTCCAGCAGCGCCTCGTAATAGACGGTCTCGGCCTCCTTCGCGACCAGCGGCCAGACCTCGGTCAGGAAGTCCGGCGGATCGCCGGATTCCGCGCGCTTGCGGAACTGGGCTATCGCCTCGGGCGTGAGCAGCAGCGGATGGTGCCGCCCGTGCGCCCCCTTCGCGTTGTCGCCCCGCGCTTGGTACGGAATGCCGCGCCGGGAGCCCGCGTACAGCCGCGGTTCGAGGCCCGAGGGACGGTAGACCAGCCGGTCGCCGTCGCCGGGCACGAACCTGCCGCCGCGGCCGACCGTCAGCAGCGCCATGTGGTCGAAGAAGTTGAGGCCCAGGCCGCGCAGCAGCACCGGCTCACCGGGCGCGACCGGCGACAGGTCGAGGTCCGCCGGGTTGGCGGGCGGGTAGTAGCGCAGCCCGTGCAACTCGGCATGGGAGGCGAACCGTTCCTCCGCCTCGTCCGGCACCGTCGGCAGATGGCCCTGGGCGAGCACGACCGCCCGCAGCCCCTCGAGCCGGGTGCCGTCCTCCAGGGCCAGCGTCTGCTCGCCGTCCGCGCCCTCCTCCAGCCGTACGGCGCGCGCCTGGTGCACCCGGACGGTCACCGAGTCCGGCGCGCCCCGCACCGCCTCCGCGAACACCCACTCCAGATAGCGGCCGTACAGCGCGCGGCTGGGGTAGTCGTCCGGGCCGAGGCCGGGGGCGAGCCCGCGGGCCGCGACCCACTCGTGCAGGCTCGGCCCGGTGCGCACCGGGCCCTCGCACTCGACGCTCGCGTCGGTGAACAGAGTCACCTGCGAGGCCACGGTGTTCATCAGCAGCTCGCCCGGCTGGGCCGTACGCCACACCCGGCCGGCGCCGGGCGGGGACGGATCCACCATGTGAACGGTGAGTCGCGCCCCGGGCGCCAGCTCAGGGGCCGAGGCACACAGCCGCTCGAGCACGCTGGTGCCGCGGGGACCGGCACCGACGACGGCTATGGCGTGGGGGTCTCCGGCCAAGATTGTGTCTCCCGGGGCAGATGTGACTCAGGAGTTGCCCATCATGCCGCTCGGTTCCGGCGAATCGCGCCGTGGTACGGAACTCCGGCCTCCGTTGTGGTGCTCATCACGCCGGGCGGGCCTCGCGGCGGAGCCGCGTATCGACTGCGCTACGCGCCCCGCGGGGGCGGGGGTTCGCCACGGCGGGGTCGGTCGACTGGCCGGCGCGCGGGCCGATGCTCGGCTCAGCCCTCGGGCCAGTCCGTCTCCAGGGCCGTGACCAGCCGGGCCCGCTCGCCCGACGGTTCGGGCAGGGCCTGGTCGAGCCGCAGCCGCGCGGCGCGCCCGCGCAGCGTCAGCGTCATCAGCTGATTGCCGAACCACGGGCCGCCCGTCTTGCGCCAGTCGAGCCGGCTCGGGGTGACCCGTCCGTGCCGGGCGAAGGCACGGCCGAGCCGCCTGCCCACCGAACTCCAGCCAAAACGGAAACCGAGCCGGATCGAGGCGTAGGTGCGGTTGTGCACCGGCGAACAGGTCAGCTGGCGCACCTGGCTGTCCGGCGGCTGCGGCCACCGCGACCAGTCGGGCTCGGCGACATACGCGTGATGCACATCGCCCGACAGCACGCTGATCGTCGCCGGCGCCGCGGGCCCGCCGCCGACCTTCGCGATCAGCTCGGTCAGCGCGTCGAAGGACGCGGGGAAGGCGGCCCAGTGCTCCAAGTCACCGCGCTGGCGCAGGTCTTCCGCGAGGCGCGCCCAGCGCGGGCCGCGCCTGCCGCCGCACACCGACGCGTTCCAGGCCTCCACGTCATGGACGAAGTGCGGCAGCAGCCAGGGCAGCGAGGTGCCGATCAGCAGGTGGTCGTACGGGCCGGCGCGGCCGCTCGTGGCGTAGCTGTCCGTGCCGTCCAGCGCCTGCTCGCGCAGCCACGCCAGCTCGGGCTCGGCGACCATCGCCCGCGCGCCCTCCGCCAGCACCCGCGCCGCGCGGGTGTCGACCATCAGCAGCCGCACCCGCCCGAAGTCGCGGCGGTAGCTCCAGCGGGTGTACGTGGGGTCGGCGTCGGCGCGGGCGGCGAACTCCCGCAGCTGCTCCGTGCCGTCGGGCGCGGCCCGCACCGCCGCGTACAGCGGATCGGCGGCCAGCTCGGCGGGGGAGAGGTTGCCCAGGTGCTGGTACACCCAGTACGACATCAGGCCGCTGAGGATCCGCTCCTGCCACCACGGGGTGGCGCGCATCCGCCGCTGCCACGCCTCGCTGGTGTTCCAGTCGTCGATGACGTCGTGGTCGTCGAAGATCATGCAGCTGGGGACGGTGGAGAGCAGCCAGCGCACCTCGGGGTCCAGCCAGGACTCGTAGTACAGCCGGGTGTACTCCTCGTAGTCCGCGACCTGCTGCCACGGGGGCTGGGACACATCGCGCCGCTCGGCGAGCCAGCGGCGGGTCTCCTCGGAGGTCTCGTCCGCGTACACCTGGTCGCCCAGCAGGATCAGCACGTCCGGGCGCTCGGCCCCGGGGGTGCGGGCGAGGGTGTGCGCCAGGGCGTCCAGGGCGTCGGGGCCGACCGGGTCGGGCGAGGCGTCGCCGGGCGGCGCGGCCCAGCGGCAGGAGCCGAAGGCGACGCGCACGGCGGCGGGGGCGGTGTCGCGGGCGGTGTCAGGGGCGGTGTCGGGGGCGCCGGAGTCGGCGTCAGGGGCGTCAGGGGCGGCGGGGGTGCGGATCGTGGAGTCCGGGAAGGCCGTGTCGGGCAGCGGCCACACCTGCTCGCCGTCCAGCAGCACGCGGTAGGCCGTCTCGCCGCCCGGCCGCAGCCCGGTGACCGGGATCAGGGCGTAGTGGTGCCCGGCGATCTGCCAGGTGCGGGCCGCGCCCCCGGCGCCGTCGGCGCAGCGCACCTCGGCCTCGCAGGGCCGGTCGGCCTCGATCCAGACCGTCGCGCTGGTGCCCGTCTCCCAGTCGACATGGCGCAGCAGCGGTCCCAGGCGCAACACGGCCATCCGGCCCTCCTCCGTCGCTTCGTGGCGTGCAAGCGGTCAAGCCGTCACGGTACGGAACGACGGGGGAGGGCGCGGCGGTTCCGGCTCGGCGGTTCGCCGACGTCCCGGACCGGTGGCTGTTGTCGGGGCTCAGCGGCCGTCCGGCGCTCAGCAGCCGTTCAGGATGGAGCTGAGGGTGCTCTTCTCGGCGGAGTCGACCGACAGGTTGTAGTAGTACTTCACCTGCACCCAGGCGCGGACGTAGGTGCAGCGGTACGAGGTGAGCGGCGGCAGCCACTCGGCCGGGTCCTTGTCGCCCTTCGACTGGTTCACGTTGTCCGTGACGGCGATCAGCTGCGGGCGGGTCAGGTCGTTGGCGAACGCCTGGCGCTGGGCGGTGGTCCAGCGGCTCGCGCCGGAGTCCCATGCCTCGGCGAGCGGGACGAGGTGGTCGATGTCGAGGTCGGAGGCGGCGGTCCAGGTGGCGCCGTCGTAGACGGAGTACCAGGTGCCGCTGACCGCGGCGCAGCTGGAGTCCTGCTGGACGTTGGTGCCGTCGCGCTTGAGGACGACCTCGCGGGTGTTGCAGGTCCCGCTCTGGGTGATCCAGTGGGGGAAGAGATCGCGGTTGTAGCCCGTGCGGTCCTCGGTCGCCACGGTCAGCGAGGCGAGGTAGGTGCGGGCGGTGGCGGCACTCACGGGGGTGGGCAGCGCCGCCTGGGCGGCCGGGCCGTTGAACAGGCCGGTCAGCGCGAGCAGACCGGTGGCCGCGGCCAGTACGCTCAGCCGTCGACGCGCGTAGAGCCCGCGCCTGGCGAAGGCATTGCGTATTCGGGACATGCGAACTCCCTTGGAGTGGGGAACGATTCGGCCCGGCCGGAGCCGGGTAACGCGGGGGTAATGCTGTCGCCGGAACGTTTCTCTCCGGGGTGCGACAGGTAACAGATTGGCGACATGGACACGTCATGTCGAGGGGTTCGGGCCGGGTAATTCCCGGCAGGCGCGCGGTTTTGGGTCTACGCCCCGCGTGGTCGGCGGCCTAATGTGAAGCGTGTCCGCCCTCGCAGCCGCCCCCGTCACCGTCGCCACGTCCTCTGCCGCCTCCGCCACCCTGCTCCCGGTCAACCCGGTCCTCGGGATCGTGCTGGGGGTGCTGCTCCTGACCGCCGTGGCCGTCGCCGCCCGGGCCCACCTCGCCGACCGCCGCGACCACCTCTACGCCCGCGCCATCGCCGTCGCGGGGCTGCGCGCCGCGGTCCAGCTGGCCGCCGTCTCGTATCTGATCGGCTGGGTGGTGCGCGCCCTGCCGACGCTGCTGGCCTTCGTCGCGGTGATGTTCGCCGTCGCCGTACGCACCGCGGGCCGCCGCATCACCGACAACCACACCTGGTGGTGGGCCGCGGTCCCGATCGGTGTCGGGGTGGTGCCCGTGATCGCCGTCCTGCTGCTGACCGGTCTGGTCCCGCTCAAGGGTGTCGCCCTGATCCCGATCGCCGGCATTCTCATCGGCGGCGCCCTGACCGTGACCGTGCTCGGCGGCCGGCGCGCGCTGGACGAGCTGACCTCCCGCCACGGCGAGGTGGAGGCGGGCATGGCGCTCGGCCTGCCGGACCGGGACGCGCGGCTGGAGATCGCCCGCCCCGCGGCCTCGGACGCGCTGCTGCCGGGGCTCGACCAGACCCGGACTGTGGGGCTTGTCACACTCCCCGGCGCGTTCGTCGGCATGCTGCTGGGCGGCGCCTCGCCCGTGATGGCGGGCGCGGTACAGCTGTTCGTGCTGGTCGCGCTGATGGCGGTGCAGGCGGTGGCCGTCTCGGTGGTCCTGGAACTGGTCGCGCGGGGGCGGCTGCACCGGGCAGGTCGCGTATCCTTGCCATCAGCAGAAGGGGAGTAGCTCTTCGCCGGACCGTCGACATACTGCCCGCCCCTCGTGGTGCGGGCCGGCGCCCGGAGCGTATGGCACCCGTCCCGATGGGGCGGTGCGTACGCCAGCGAGACCTTCGGCCGCAGTGTCCGACGCTGCCGTGCCGAAGCGACCCCTCCCCAAGGGCCCCTCTCGGTGCGGCCCGACCCCCTTGAGGTAGTCAGCCCGTGTTCAGCTTCACCGTCGCCGCCATCGTCTTCGGCGTCGTCTTCCTGGCCGAGCTTCCCGACAAGACCGCCCTCGCCGGGCTGATGCTCGGCACCCGCTATCGCGCCTCGTACGTCTTCGTCGGCGTCGCCGCCGCCTTCGCCGTGCACGTCACCCTCGCGATCGCCGCGGGCAGCGTGCTCGGGCTGCTCCCGCACCGACTCGTCCAGGCGATCGTCGGAGTGCTCTTCCTCGCGGGTGCGGCGGTGCTGTTCCTGAAGAAGGACGATGGCGAGGAAGAGGTCCGCAAGCCCGCCGACCAGAGCTTCTGGAAGGTCTCCGGCGCGGGCTTCATGCTCATCCTGGTCGCGGAGTTCGGCGACCTGACCCAGATCATGACCGCCAACCTGGCCGCCCGCTACGACGACCCGCTGTCGGTCGGCGTCGGCGCCGTGCTCGCCCTGTGGGCGGTCGCGGGCCTGGGCATCGTGGGCGGCCGCACGCTGATGCGGTATGTGCCGCTGCGGCTGATCACGAAGGTGGCGGCGCTGGTGATGCTGGCGCTCGCGGGGTTCAGCCTGTACGAGGCGGTCGCGAGCTGACGCGGACGCCTCCGGCCCGGGCGTCGGCCCGGGCCGGAGGCGTCATCGCGCGTGAGCCGGCCGGTGGCCGGTGAAGTGGGTCGGTCCGGTGAGTCGGTCAGTCCGTGAAGCGCAGGCGCAGGGCGCCGTCCGGCAGCGCTTCGACGCGGACCTGCTCCAGGTCCCGTACATGCGCGTCCGGGGCGTGGGCCGCGGCCCGGGGACCGACCCCGACGACCCGCATACCGGCCGCCCGGCCCGCCGCGATGCCCGCCTCGGAGTCCTCGAAGACGACGCAGTCCGCGGGCTCGATGCCCAGCTCGGCCGCGCCCTTGAGGAAGCCCTCCGGGTCCGGCTTGCTCGCCCCCACGCACTCCGCCGTGACCCGCACGCTGGGCATCGGCAGCCCCGCCGCGCCCATCCGGGCGCAGGCCAGCCCCTCGTCGGCGGAGGTGACCAGGGCGAAGGGGAGACCCACGAGCGAGGCCAGGAAGGCGGGGGCGCCGGGGATGGGCACGACGCCGTCGAGGTCCGAGGTCTCCCACTCCAACATCCGCCGGTTGTCCGCCAGGTTCTCCTCCATGGGCCGCTCGGGGAGCAGCACCGCCATGGTGGCGTACCCCTGCCGCCCGTGCACGACCTTGATGACGCTGTCCCCGTCGAGCCCCTGCTCGGCGGCCCAGTGGCGCCAGCAGCGCTCCACGACGGCGTCGGAGTTGACGAGGGTGCCGTCCATGTCGAGGAGGAGGGCGCGGGCGGTGAGCGGGGCGTTGGCCGGCATCGGCGTACTCCAGGGCGCGTGAAAAGAGACAAGTGGCCCCGCCCGCCGGTCAGGGGGTGCGGGCGGAGCCACTTTGTTCCTTCACGATACAAAAAGCGCCGCCCATACGCCAGTGCGCCCGCGAATCCCTGGTGGATCCGCGGGCGTCTCTGTTCTGCCGTCGGCGTTCTGGTGTCGTTCTTTACGGGTCGTCTTACGGGTCGTCTTACGGGTCGTCGGTCCGCGACTCCAGGGCGCGGCGCGTATTGGGTCCGTAGACCCCCTTCGGGTCGCCCTCCACGCCGTAGGTGGTCTGGAAGCTGGAGACCGCGTTCCGTACCCCGTCGTCGTACTCGCCGTCCGACGGCCCGAGGTAGATCAGCAGCTGGCCGAGCCGCTTCTGGAGCTCGACCACCTCGGAGCCGCTGTCGCCCTCCTCGAGCACCGGCGGGCCGGTGGGGGTCGGGGTCTCGGTCGGGCCGGGGGAGACGCTGCCGGTGGCGTCGGTCGCCGAGGGCGTGGGCGGGGCGGCCGTCCTGGAGGCCTCATTCGACTTCAGGGTCGTCGGTGCCCGGCTGGGCCGGGCGCTCGGGCTCGTCTCCCTGGAGGCGGAGGGCGTCGAGGTGGGGCCGGCGGACGACGACGCCGAGGGCGAGGGGGCGTCGGATGTCTCGTCGTCCTCGGTGGGCGGGTCGTCGGCGGGGGCGCTGGAGCTCTTGTCCGACAGTGCCCGGTCCGCCTCCTGGTCGTGCTTCTTGTCGCCGCCGAGTAAACCGGTGCCGATGGCCAGCGTGCCGGCCACCGCCACCGCGGCGGCCCCCGAGAGCACCGCCACCACCGGGCCCCGCCGGCTCTTGCGGTGGCGCCCGCCGGGGCCGGGCGCGGCTACGACGTCGGGGGAGTCGGGGGCGTCTGGAGGGCCGGCGGGGTCGGCGCCGGGCCGCGCGGCCCCGACGGTGGCGATGGGCTGAGTGACGGGCTCGAAGCTCCGGGTCGCCGCGCCGAGGCCGATCGCGCCTTCCGCTCTGTCGGCTCTCTCCGCTCTCGCCGCGCTCTCCGCGTTCTCCGACTGTTCGGGATCCGCGTCCGCATCGTGGTCGGCATCCTGGCCGTCGCGGACGGATCTGCGGGTCGTCATGCGCTCGAACAGCCGTACGTCGCGGAGCTCGGGGCCCTGGCGGCGGCGTTCGCCGGAGAACGTGACGTATGGGCGCGGGCCCATGGGGTCGTCCTGTATCTCGTCGTCGGGGCCGTTGCGTCTGCCGTCGCGCAGGCCGTCGCGGCCGTCGCGTATGCGGTCCTCGCTGTCGCCCGCCGCCGTGGCTGCCGCGGCGGCGCGCGCTGCACACGCGCAACCGGGGCGGCCGTTGTCGCGCGCCGGCGCGAAGCAGTGCGGGCAGAGGTCTGCCGTCACAAGTCTTTCCCTCCCTGGAGTCGCAGCGATTATGCAGAGCCTGTCATGTTCCGCGCAGCGCTTCCCCCGGAGTCCAGTGCTCCTCGGCAGGCCGAAACGGGGCATAAAGGCGAGGATGGGGGCAGGAAGGAGAGCCATCATGGCGCAGGACGCGAGCCCGGCCCCTGCTCCGGGCCCGGTGGCGGTCGGCCCGGGAGAGGGCCGTACGAGGCGGACGATCCTCGTGGCGATCGGCGCCCTGCTGCTCGGCCTGATGCTCGCCGCCCTCGACCAGACGATCGTCGCCACCGCCCTGCCCACGATCGTCAGCGACCTCGGCGGCCTGGAGCATCTGTCCTGGGTCGTCACCGCGTATCTGCTCGCCGCGACCGCCGCCACCCCGCTGTGGGGCAAGCTCGGCGACCAGTACGGGCGCAAGAAGCTCTTCCAGGCCGCCATCGTCATCTTCCTCGTCGGCTCGGCGCTGTGCGGGCTGGCCCGGAACATGCCGGAGCTGATCGCCTTCCGCGCGCTCCAGGGGCTGGGCGGCGGCGGGCTGATCTCGCTGTCCATGGCGATCGTCGGCGATATCGTCCCGCCCCGCGAACGCGGCCGCTACCAGGGCCTCTTCGGCGCGGTCTTCGGCGCCACCAGCGTGCTCGGCCCCCTGCTCGGCGGGCTCTTCGTCGACCACCTCAGCTGGCGCTGGGTCTTCTACATCAACCTCCCCCTCGGCATCGTCGCACTCGCCGTCATCGCCACCGTCCTGCACATCCCGGCCGGCGGCGCCCGCCACACCATCGACTACCTCGGCACCTTCCTCATCGCCTGCGTCGCCGCCGCGCTGGTGCTGATGACCTCACTCGGCGGCGTCACCTACGCGTGGGGCTCCTGGCAGATCGTCGGGCTCGGGGTGGCGGGGCTGGTGCTGCTGGCGGCCTTCGTCCGGGTGGAGGGGCGGGCCGTGGAGCCCGTGCTGCCGCTGTATCTGTTCCGCAGCCGCACGTTCGCGCTCTGCTCGGTCATCAGCTTCGTGGTCGGCTTCGCGATGTTCGGCGCCCTGACCTACCTGCCGACCTTCCTCCAGGTCGTCCAGGGCGTCTCGCCCACCCTGTCCGGCGTCCACATGCTGCCGATGGTCTTCGGCATGCTGCTCGCCTCCACCGGCTCCGGCCAGATCGTCAGCCGCACCGGCCACTACAAGGTCTTCCCGATCCTCGGCACCGGCGTCGCCGTCGTCGGCCTGCTGCTCCTGCACCAGCTGAAGCCCTCCAGCAGCGTGGCCGCGACCAGCGCGTACTTCTTCGTCTTCGGCTTCGGGCTCGGCCTGGTCATGCAGGTCCTGGTGATCATCGTGCAGAACTCCGTCCGCTACCAGGACCTGGGCGTGGCCACCTCCGGCGCCACCTTCTTCCGCTCCATCGGCGGCTCCTTCGGCGTCTCCGTCTTCGGCACGATCTTCGCCAACTCCCTCGCCCCGCACCTCACCCGCGTACTGGCCGGGCAGCGGCTGCCCCCCGGCACCAACCCCGGCGCGCTGAGCGCCGATCCGCGGGCGGCGAGGCTGCTGCCCCCGGCGCTGCGGGCGAGCGTGCTGGACGCGTACTCCGTCTCCATCACCAATGTGTTCCTGTACGCGGCGCCGGTCGTGGTCATCGCCTTCGTCCTGGCCTGGTTCCTGCGGGAGGAGCCGCTGCGGGCCAGCGTCACCGCGCCCGAGGCCAGCGAGGTGGTCGCCAGCAACCCCGTCCAGCGCTCCTCGCGCGACGAGGTCGCGCGCGCCCTCTCGGTGCTCGGCAGCCGCGAGGGCCGCAAGCAGGTCTACGAGGACATCACCCAGCGCGCCGGGCTCGACCTCAAACCGGCCGCGAGCTGGATGCTGCTGCGCATGAGCCACCGCGGCGGGGTCGAGCCGTTCCAGCTGATCGAGCGTTCGACCGTGCCGCTGCGGGCCATCACCGAGGCGGCCCGGCAGATCGAGGAGCGGGGGCTCGGCGCACGGGACGGGGTGGCGCTGGTGCCCACCAGGGCGGGGAAGGAGGTGGCTGAGCGGCTCTACCGGGCCCGCGAGGAGTCGCTGACGGAGCTGCTGGGCGACTGGTGGTCCCCCGACCGCCCGACCGACCTGGTCGAGCTGGTGCGGGAGCTGAACCGGGAGCTGTGCGGCTCGGACGGGGAGCGGCCGGACGACGACGGGGACACGCGCCCGCCGGGGCCACGGCGGGCGGCGTGAACCAGGGGCGGGTGACCGACGGCTCGGCGGTCAGCCGAGGCGGCCGCCGTCGAGCCGCTTGCCCAGCCAGACCTCCGAGTACGGCCCCTCGCAGAACGGCGGCACGTCCGCGTACCCATGGCGCGCGTACAGGGCCCGCGCCTCGGTGAGGTCCAGCCGCGTCTCCAGCACGATCCGCCCGGCGCCCAGCCCGCGCGCGGCCGCCTCGGCCGCCGCGAGGAGCACGGCGGCCGCGCCGAGGCCGCGCATGGCGGGCCGTACGAACATCCGCTTGAGCTCCGCCGTACGGCCGCCGCCGTCGCCGTCGCCGTCCAGCAGCCGCACGCCCGCGCAGCCGGCGGGCTCGCCGCCGCGGTGGGCCACCAGGAACGCGCCGTGCGGCGCGGCGAGGTCGTCGCTCGGCATCTCGGCGAGGTGCTTCTCGATCTCCTCGGGGGTCGTGGAACGCCCCTCGTACAGCTCGTACCAGCGGTCGGCGACATCGACGAGGTACTCGCGCAGCAGCCCGGCCGAGACGGGGTCGTCGACCGGGCGCGCGGCGACCGTCCAGGGCGCGCTGGGGCGGGGGAGAGACGTGCTGGTCATGGCGGGCATCCTGGCACCCGCCGCCGGACCGCGCACCCGAGTTACCGTGCGGGGCGCGCGGGCCGCGCGGGCCGTGAGAGTCAGCCTGCCGTCCACGGGCGGAGCTTGTCGGGGTTGCGGACGACCCAGATGTGCGTGATCCGGCCGTCCGTGACGTCGAACGCGTACACCGTCACGATGACGCCCCCGTACTGGCCCACCAGGCCGGGCCGGCCGTTGACCGTGCGCTCCAGGACCGTCAGGTCGCCGGATGCCCGGCCGGCGAGCTCGACGATGTACCGCGCGATCCGCTCGCCGCCTTCGATCGGGTGGAGCGCGGCGCTGACCAGGCCGCCGCCGTCGGCGGTGAGGGTGGCGCCGGGGTCGAGGATGCCGATGAGGGAGTCGATGTCCCTGGCTTCCCACGCCTGTTTGAAGCTCCTGACCAGGCCGGCCTGTTGGGCCGCCGGGGCCTCGGGCGGTCCGGAGGCGCGGATGCGGCGGCGGGCCGCGGAGGCCAGCTCGCGGCATGCCGCCGGGGTGCGGCCGGTGATCTCGGCGATTTCGGCGAAGGAGTAGCGGAAGACGTCGTGCAGGATGAGCGCGACGCGCTGGGCCGGGGTCATCGATTCGAGCACGACGAGGAAGGCCATGCTGACCGACTCGTCCAGCGTGACCCGGTCGGCCGGGTCGGCCGGGTCGGCGGTGGTGTGGCCCGGCCGTCCGCTGATCCACTCGGTACGGTCGGGCAGCGGTTCGGGAATCCACTCACCCACGTAGCGCTCGCGCCGGGCCCGCGCCGAACCGAGCAGGTCCAGGCAGATGCGGCTGGCGACCGTGGTCAGCCAGGCGCCGGGCGACTCGATGGCGTCCTGCTGCTGCCGGGACATGGCGTACCAGCGGGCGTACGTCTCCTGGACGGCGTCCTCGGCCTCGGCCAGGGAACCGAGGAGCCGGTAGGCGAGATTGATCAGCTGACTGCGCTCGCTGATGATCGCGCTCAGGCCCGCGTCGGGCGCGGCGGGCGCGTCGGACCGGTCGTGTCCTGGCACCGAGTGGTTGGTCATGGTTCCGGATGCTCCCTGCGTCGGATCTGCCCTCATCAGTCCGACGAGACAGCGCACGCAATTGTCAGGCCGCCGCGCCCCTGACATTCCGGCGGGCCGTGTCGTCGTACTGCTCGGAGGAGCTCACGCGAGACATGAAGGAGACACGATGACCAGGATCGGGATCATCCTCGGCAGCACCCGCCCCGGCCGCAGGGGTGAACAGGTCGCCCAGTGGGTCCACGGCGCGGCAACGCGCCGCACGGACGCCGAGTTCGAGGTGATCGACCTGCTCGACCACCCGCTGCCGCACCTGGACGAGCCCACGCCTGCGGCGATGTCAGCGGGCCGGTATCAACACGGGCACACCAGGGCCTGGGCGGATGCCATCGCCTCCTTCGACGGGTTCGTGATGGTCACCCCCGAGTACAACCACTCCATCCCCGGAGCGCTCAAGAACGCCATCGACTACCTGTGCGCGGAGTGGAACAACAAGGCGGTCGGGTTCGTCTCCTACGGCGCCGCGGGCGGCGCCCGCGCGGTCGAACAGCTGCGGCTGATCTGCGGGGCACTTCAGATGGCCGATGTGACCCCGCAGGTCGCCCTGTCGCTGCTGACCGAATTCGAGAACTACACCACTCTCAAGCCGGGCGACCACAACGCCACCGCCCTGGACGCGCTGCTGGACCAGGTCATCGCCTGGAGCACCGCCCTCGCCCCGCTGCGCACCGCTTCCCCCGTCACCGTCGCCTGACCGTCTTGAAAGGATGGGTAGAAATGCCCACGCAACGCGAGATCGAAGAAATCAGGATCCGGCAGCAGGTCGAGAAGATAGTCGAAGGAATCCGGGCCAAGGATCTCGACGGCCTGAAGCAGCTCTACGCGACGGACATCGTGTCCTTCGACGTGGAGCCGCCGCTCCAGCATGTGGGGACAGAGGCGAAACTGAAGAACTGGACGAACGCGTTCACGTTCTTCCAGGATGTGAATTATGAAGTTCGCGACCTGACGCTCACGGTGGGCGATGATGTGGCGTTCGGGCACTTCTTCGGCCGGCTCAGCGGAACGCTGAGGAACGGGACGGCGACCAGCGGTATGTGGGTCCGGGCCACTCTCTGCTTCCGGAAGACCGACGGCAATTGGCTGATCGCGCACGACCAGGTTTCCGTGCCGTTCGATATAGCGAGCGGCAAGGGAGTGACCGACCTCGAACCCTGACGATTCGCGCACGTTCGGGACGCCCCGGTCCGTGCAGACCGGGGCGTCACCGGCCGCGCAGCGAGCGGTTCACCCCTCGAAACGGGCGACGAAGCGGCGCTGCCAGGGGGTCTCCACCGCGCGCGACGTGTAGTGCTCCCGGACGTACGCCACCGCCTCGCCGCCCGGCACCCCGTCCAGCACGGCGAGGCACGCCAGCGCCGTGCCGGTGCGCCCGATCCCGCCGCCGCAGGCGACCTCGACCCGCTCGCCCCCGGCGCGCTCCCACGCCTCACGCAGCGCCTCCCCTGCCGCCGCACGGTCCGCCGGCAGCCGGAAGTCCGGCCAGCGGACCCAGCGGGTCTCCCAGGACACGGCGGGCGGCTCCTTGCCCAGCAGATACAGCGCGAAGTCGGGCTCCGGCCCGTCCGGCAGGGGGCGGCGCAGCCCTCTGCCCCGTACGAGTCGTCCTGAGGGCAGCCGCAGCACGCCCGCCGCCGTGGGCTCCCAAGTGGTGGTCATCCGAGCGAGCGTAGACCGCGCGCCCGCCCGCCACCCGGAATTCAGCTCAGCGCTAAGAACGCTGACGGGCTGCACCGCCCAGCGGACCTATGGGGCGTCAGCCCCCGTGACATCGGCGCGAACCAGCCGGTCGTAAGCCACATCGAGCCTGTTCGCGATCTGGTCGACGCCTATGGTGTCAAGGCCCTTCTGCCTCGCGCTCGCAGCCGTCGCGGCCGAGAACGCGGAGTCGAACAGAGCCCACGAGTCAGCCGTGTAGTCGGCCTGCGACGGAGTTCCGACCTTGTCCAGGCTGTTCCGGATCGGTGTCGTATCCACAGCGCCCTCCACATGCCCGGAGAAGGTGTTGAAAGCGTCGAGGACGATCTTTCCGGAGGCGAGGACGAACTTCGCCGTGTGCCGGCCGTCAGGCAGTCCGCGGAGCATGTACGTCGCGAGGCGCTTGTCCGTGCTGGACGTCTTCGCATTCTTTGCGACCAGCTTGCCGTCGACGTAGACATCGAGCACGGCGCTACCGTCATTGCCACCGATGACGTCGATGCCCGTGCCGGTGAACGGAACGGTGAACGACGCGCCGGCTTCCGTGCTCGTCGACGTCGACCTGTACCAGTCCATCGCGTCGCCGAACGAGCTCTTTCTGTTCCACGTGCCCTCGTACCCGACCGAGCTGTCCATGTTGTCGAGCTGCGCGCCGGCGTAGGGCGTGTATCCGTCGACTTTCTCGACCTTCAGATTGTCGAACGCCGTCTTGTAGAAGTCGGTGCCGAGCTTGACGCGGCCTTCCATCTGAGGAGTGGGGTCCTCGTACGTGTAGACGGATTTTCCGTCGATGAAGGTGGTGATCCTCGCCCCCTTCGCCTCGATGGCGAGACGGTAGGAGTCAGCGGGCGCGACGTTCCCCTTCTTGACCTCCGTGCCGTACTCGTAAAACGTCCAGGTGCCGTTCGGGGCGATGCGGACGTTGTACGCGGCGTCGCCGGCCGCCATGCCCTTTTGCTGGCGGACGCCCAAGGTGGCGAGTCCGCCGTCCCGGTCCGGGAACGAGACGTCGACCGTGGCCTTGTAGTTCTCCCAGCGGAAGTCGCCGACCGTCGTGTTCGGCGTGTTCCGGTTCCAGGCGTGGGTGTCATTCATGGACTGGTCCGTGTACTGGTAGAGCACGTTGTTGCCGCGCGCGTCCTTCCCGACTTCCCAGGCGCCGGTCTGGTCGACCATGTAGCGAGGCTGATTGCCACGCGACTTCAGGTAGGGCTGGGACACCTTCCTCGCGCCATTGCCCGTCCCGACCTGGACATCGCCTTCCTCTTCGTACCCGAAGTCGTCGGCGTACAGAACGTTGTCGCTCGTGTCGCGCTTCTTGCCGGTCGCGTCCGTGTCGAGCACCGTGCGGTTCCCGGACTCGGGCAGACGTTGCTTCATGGCCTTGTCGTGGCTCTTGTCGAGCGTTGTCAAGGTGACGATCGACCTGGGCTTGACCGTGTAGGTGTAGTACCCGTTGCTGTCGGGTTGGATCTCGTCGACGAGGTGCTTGAGGTTCGCGCCGTACGCCTGCCCCGCGTCCGCTCCGCGCGTCTCCCAGATCTCCATCGTCGGATCGCCGAGTCGCATGTTCTCGGCTTTGATCCGGTAGGTCTTGAACCGGTCGCTGTCGTTGACGACGACCGTGGAGAAGTCCTTCTTGCGGGGATCTGCGAGCGTCATGTAACTCGGAGCCCCGTTGGAGCCGTCGACGTTCTCGGTGCCGCTGACCCCGCTGTAACTGGCTTCCGGCACGGTGCGCCAGATGCCCGCGGTGTTCGTGTCGTTTTCCCAGCCGGTCTTCGCGAACTGGGTGAAATGCTGCATCACATAGACGGCCGCGTCGTAGTGGAAGTAGCCCGACCACGGGTCGCGCGCGCTGACGAGTTCCTTGTGGCTGTACTGCGCGCCTTCGTAGAAGGACCCGATCGCCGGTTGGAAGATGTAGTGCGTCCTCTTCGAGTTCGCGTAGCTCTTGACAAGGCGGTTCGCAAGGTCGAGAGCGCTTTGGACGCCACCGATGCCGGTGCTCGTTCCGTTCGGCCCTTCGGTGTTGTTGACGCGGTACTCGGTGTAGCCGAACGAGGCCGTGCCCTCGCTGTACCAGACTTCCTTGTCCTCGTCGTACTTGTTCTCGCCGGTCGCCAGCTTGGTGTACGGGAGGTACGTGTCGCCGCCGGGATCCCCTTCGCGTCGGTCATCGGTGTTGTAGTGGTAGCCCACCGCATCGACCGTGTCGAAGAGTTGCTTGTCGCTCAGCAGTGCAGGCCCGATGTTGTGTGTGTTGTTCTCATCGGAGGCGACGATCTTGATTTTCTGGTAGGCCTTCCTGACCTTGTCCTGCTTGCCTGCGGGGATGTTGTAGCGCGGGTTCGCGAAGTCGGTGTCGGTGAGAATCGCGTTCTTGTACCACTTGATGAAGGACTCGTCCGGATCCCGCGTCTCGTTCTTGTCCGGGTCGACGTAGTCGACCATGTACCCGTACTTCTCGTAGGCGTCGAGGATCGTCTCCTTGTACCACTGGTACATGTCATCGGAGCCCGTCCCCTTGTCCCATTCTTTCTGGACCCATTCGGGCATTTCCCAGCGGAGAATCGAGACCTTGAGGTTCGGATTGACCGTCTTGGCGTCGGCGGCCAGCTGGAAGCCTGGGGAACGGGACGCGTCAGCGAGTTCGTCCGGTGTGCGCATGGTCGCCGGATCGGAACCGGTCGACGTGTTCGTGTCCGTTCCCATCTCGATCTTGACATGGTTGATCAGTGGGCTCTTGCCGCCGAACAGAACCCTGATGAGCTGCCAGTACCGTTCGGGGTGCTCCGCCTTGTAGTCCATCAGCAGGTTGCTCGTGCTGTTACAGCTGAGCACGCCGAGGCCCTTGTAGGTCAAGCCGTTTTTGTTGTCGCTGCGAACGTTGTCTCCGTCGACTATGACCTCCACGGAATCATCCGCGGTGTAGGCGGCAGGGGCGGCGATCACCCCTGCCGTCAGTGCCATTGCGGACGCGGCGGCAAGTGACATCCACCGAAGTCTTCTCTGTCTGCCCATCCGGCTTCGACTCCTTCTTCTTGTTGGAAGCGGTCCACGATGCCGCTCGCCACTCGCCACTCGCCGCGTCAGGCCCGGCGGCATCGGGAAAACACCGGTGATCGCGCCCTCAGAAGGGCTGGGCGGTACACGAGGCCCGGCCGATCGCCTTACGCCCCATCAAATGCGCAGGCTCGGCGCCGCGTCGGCGTTGCTGCGGCGGCAACTGTCGCGCGAAGCGCCATTGCGTCCTCCTGTACCGAGCGTGTGCCGGCACAGTTCAGTAGCTGCCGTAGGCTGAAGTCAATAACTCTGAACAGAACCGATCGAATTCGATCAGAACCGATCGCAATCGATATGGCGGGGTGACCTCTCTGGCGCCGACCAGGTACTTCGCGCGGCTGGTTGCACCCCGACGGTGCCCGCGCGACGGCCGAGCGGGCACCGGGTGCACCGGGCGGGTCGCTGCGCGCCTGCGGCGCGCCACTCAGGAATCTGAGCCTGTCACTTATGGCGCACTGTGTCATGCATAAAAAGGCGACAGGCCGCATCAGAGGGCGAAGGGATCCTCGTCAAGCTGTTTCCCCAGATGTTCAAGGGTATCCGTAAGGCTTGACGGTGCACCCTTCAGCTTTTCGCGCTGCTTGGCGACGCGGCCAACTAAGCGGACCGTCCGCTCCGACGAGATTCCGGGTGCGGCGGTGACCAAGGACCTTGCCACGTCTTCCGCCTCGCGCCATGCATGGACGTCCAGAAAACATTGGGCGAGTCGCGCGACTGGCGCGCTTGAGTAGCCAGTCGTGGCGTGGCGTCCTGGTTGTACAGATTGCAGTAGTAACTCGATTGCCTTCTCTGTGTCACCTGCGATCTGAAGCACATGACCCCACTGGCTGTCGATCTCTCCGTGGGTCACCCACCATGCCCAGTCCGGTGTGCCAAGCTCCGTACCGTCCTCGATCAGCGATCGGGCCCGTTCGAGCGACTCGATGGCATCCGACGTACGTCCCGTGCCGACGAGCCCCTTGGCTTCACGGAAGCGGAACATCGCCTCGACACGCGGCGACAGCCGTCCCTGGTTGAGTACTGATCGGGCGATGGACAGTGCCTCTTGATTCCGTCCGCGCCATTCACTCAGCGTGGCCATGTTTTGCAGCGTCAGCAACTCAATGGATCGATCCCCCGAGAGTTTCGCAAGGAACAGCGCCTGAAGATTGAAACGCTGGGCAGCGTCGTCTCTTTTCGCATCCCAAAGAGCCCAACCAGCGACTTCGGCAAGTTCTGCGGCAGCCGACTGAATGTCGCGTTCATGCCGCAGATCATAGTCTCCGTCTCCAAGTCGTCGATGTACGACCTTGAACGCGCGGCCTGCGGGCTCGGCGATGGATACCCCGTTGAGCTCGTTGTCCAGAGCGATGAGTCGACGGCTAGTCTCTCGGATGGCCTGCGAGAAGTCAGGTCCACGTGCCTCATTGAGCTTGAATATGCGGTCAGTGATAGCCGGTGGTTTCGTAGTTTCCGGCGAAGCTGTCGGCGCTGTTGCTTGCGACGCGCATTCGACGAGTTCCCCGTTTCCGTTGAGCAGCTTGTCCAGCGCTGAGGCCAGCTGCATCGACGGCTGCTGCTTTCCGGAGAGTACGCGGGACAGATAGGCGTGGTCGTAGTTCAGGCGCCGGGCGACCGCCCGGATGCTCATGCTCCGATCGCGAAGCAGGTCGCGGACTCTTCGGCTGAACTCCCCGCTGCTCATGGTGACCAGAGTACGGCTGTCACCACGGAGTCACCACCCAGTCACCAACCGCAACTGCGCATTCGCGGTTGTCTTGACGTACGCAAGGACCCCCGCGACCGGGCGAACGGTCCGGGGGCGTGGCCATCGCTAACAGGAGCGACAACATGACGGACACTAGTCCAGCCACCCCACCCGCGAACACTCCTTCAAGCACCGACTGCGATGTGTGTGCGTCGCTGTTGCGACAGCAAGGCGAAGCGAGGCGCAACGGTGATCAAAGGTGGGCGGCCGCCTGCCTCATTGAACTCCAGCGGCACCATGAGGGCCCGCTTCACAGCGAGGTAGCCCGATGAAGGGCCGCGCGATGATGACCATGCGCGTTTCGCGAGACGGCGGGAAGACCTACGGGCCGACGCGGGTCGTCAGGCCCACCGAACCCCTCGCGCCGCTGGAGACGTCGGTGTGGCCGCCGTGCCAGTGCCCCCAGTGCGCCCCGGGCGTAGAGGAGCAGCGCGCGCTGTTGGCGCTCTCCCGCTTCCCGCTGGAGGAGTCGCTCATGGGCCCCCTCTCGCGCGCCGTGCGGGAGGAGATCCGTGGATGGCGTAAGTGATGGCCCGTCAGCCTCGCCTGGCATGCACGAGTTCATAGCTGCCTGACAGGTACAACACCAAAGCCGCTAGCCCTCTGGCCAAGGTCAGAGGGCTAGCGATGTTCGCAAGGGGCGCATGTCAGTGTTGCTTGGGCCCGGTCTGCTGCACGACTTCGAACGACCACAGCGTGGAGCCTGATGCGGCGGGCTTCTGCTGGGGTGCGCCCTCCCCTCCGCGCTGGTGGGCCGCCTTCATGGGACCTTCCATCCAGGCTTGGAAGTCCTCTTCGCTGCGCCACCTCGTGTAGACGAGGTAGGTGTCAGTGCCTTCGACGGGCCGCAATAGTTCGAACCACTCGAACCCGTCTGAGTTCTCGACCGTCCCGGCCCGTGAGGCGAAGCGCTTTTCCAGCACCTCGCGCTGCTCCTCCGGGACCGTCAGCACATTGATCTTGACGATGCTCATGTCCCCATCCTGCCTCAGAGCATCGATCCCGGGCGTGACCGGGCCGCCACAGACATGGAAGCTTGGCGGCGACCTGGCCCCGGCAGGGGCTCACGCCGGATCCGGCAGGTCCATCAGCGCGAGGTCGGCAAGACCTGGTGAGCCGGGCGGGCGTCATCCCCTACAGACCGAACCCCTCGGTCCGTCGACGTCGCCTCGAGGCGACGCCATGTCGTCATGTCACGGCCAGGTGGCTGCGGTGGTGCCGAGGGGCCTCGGCCTCGTCGAGCAGGACGAGGGCGAAGTCCGCGTAGGAGACGCGCGCCGCGGTGTCACCGTGTTCGCGGATCTCGTAATGGCCGGTGCGCTCCCCCTCATGGTCGAAGTCGCCGACCGGGCTGATATACACCCAGTCCAGCGTGGCGCCTTCGGCGCGAAGCACCTCAAGACCGTCGGCGTGGGCCAGGCAGAAGGGCCGGAACTCGGCGGGGAAACCGGGCATGTCCAGCAGACGGGTCCCATCGGGGCCGGGCAGCAGCGATGCGAGCCCAACCGCGACAAGCCGGTCCACCCCGGCCTGGCGCAGGCCCTTGATGAGGGCATGTGCGGCGCTGGTGAAGAACGTCTCCGGGGCGATCGCCGCCGCCGTATTGATCGCGGCGTCATGCCCGGCCGCGAGGGCGGCGACGTCCGCCATGTCGGTGACGTCCCCGGCGGCGATCCGTACGCCGTCGTCCGCCAAGCCGCCGTAGCGGGACGGGTCGCGGACCACCGCGGTGACCTGGTGTCCACGCCGACGCGCTTCAGCGACGGCCTGCCGGCCGGCCCGGCCACCGGCCCCGAAAATCACGAACCTGCCCATCGTCGGAATACCTCCCGTTGACTCGATGCTCCGGAAGGTATCCGCACGGGTGGTTACCTCCCGGATACCGTGACCAGCCACCGGCCCCAGCCGACAGGCAGGAGAGAGCGTGACGCACCGCCAGCCGCTGTCCCCGGACATGTTCGACGAACTGTGTCCGTCCTCGCTGTTGCCCTTCCGCTTCGGCGACAAGTGGGCGGCTCTGATCATTCGCTGCCTGGAAGACGGCCCCCGCCGGTTCTCCGAGCTGCGTGTGCCACTGCACCGCGTGACCCCGAAGGTGCTCACACAGTCACTGCGTGGCCTGGAGCGAGGCGGGCTCGTCTCCCGCACCGTGCACGCCGACCGGAAACTGGGGGTCGAGTACGCGCTGACGCCACTGGGGCGCAGCATGTTGGAGCCCCTGTATTCCGCATGCGCGTGGGCAGCCGAGCACTGGGACGAGCTGCTCGACGCACGGGAGCAGCACACGACTCCGTAACGGCGGGAGCGGAGATCGCGACTCTCGGCTCGTGTCAGTGTCAGTGTCAGTGTCAGGAACTACTGTGCCGGGCATGGTCGAACACGATGCCCTCAGTGCCACCCGCGAGGGCTACGACGCTGCTGCCCCCGTGTACGCGCGGCTGTTCAGCGGTGAGCTGAGTGACAGGCCCCTGGACCGCGCGATCTTGAGTGTCTTCGCCGAGGTTGTCAGCGTGGGTGGCGACGGTCAGGTCGTGGACCTGGGGTGTGGAACCGGCCATATCACCGCTCATCTCGATGAGTTGGGGCTGGCGGTGTATGGCGTTGATGCCTCTCCCGGGATGATCAAGTTGGCTCGGGATGCCTATCCGGGTCTGCGGTTCGACGTGGGCTCGATGGCCGAGGTGGACATCGCCGACGGTGTGCTGGGCGGCGTACTCTCACGCTGGTCCATCATCCATACTCCACCGCAGGAAATCCCCGCCATCCTGGCGGAGTTCCACCGCGTGCTGGCCCCTGGCGGCCACCTTCTGATCGGCTTTTCGGCCAGCGATGATCCGTCTCACCCGACACAGGTCTTCGATCACGCGGTCGTGCCGGCCTATCGGTGGTGGCCGGATCACCTCGCCGCGCTGCTGCGCGAGGCCGGGCTCGCCGAGGTGGCCCGGATGGTGCGCCAGCCTCAGCCGACCGACCGACGGCAGTTCGAGGAGGTTTACCTGCTCGCCCGCAAGGCATAGGAGGCCCGTTGTCAGAGGCGCGCGGTACGGTCCGAGGCATGGCAGCCAGATTCGATCTGACCTTCGACTGTACGGACGCCCAGCGCCTCGCCGAGTTCTGGAAGACGGCGCTTGGCTATGTCGACGAGCCTCCGCCTCCTCCCTTCAAGACCCGCGAGGAGTGGCTGGCGCAGTTCGACCTGCCGGAGGACGATTCGGCGGACGACGGGGCGTGGCTCTGCGATCCGGAGGGGGTTGGGCCGCGGCTCTCGATCCTCAAGGTTCCCGAGCCCAAGACGGCGAAGAACCGGCTTCATATCGACGTCCGCGTGCCGGGCCACGGCGGCCCGGAGCAGCGGTGGGCGCGGATGAGGGCGGAGTCGGAGCGGCTGGTGAGGGCGGGCGGGAGCGTGGTGCAGGAGGTTGACGGGCACCACATCCTGATGGCCGACCCCGAGGGCAACGAGTTCTGCGTCGGCGCCGCTTCTGCATGAAGCCCGGAGACAAGGCGGGGAGGGCGGAGTGGTCAGTCCAGCGGGTCGGGCCACTCATGCGCGGGCAGCAGATCGCGCAGCCTTGCCGTTCTGCCGCGGCCCAGGACCACTTCGGTGTCGATGTTCGCCCAGTCGATCTGGCGTATGAACTCCCGGCACCGGCCGCACGGGGGGAGGACGTACAGGACGCCCTCATCGTCGCGCCATACCGCGACCACCTTCGCGATCCGGTACTCGCGGGCGGTGACCATGGCGGCGATGGCCGCGTGCTCGGCGCAGAATCCGGTGCCCGATCCGGTGTCGATGCACACGCCCGAGTAGGTGTTGCCGGCTTCGGTGATCAGCGTGGCCGCCACGTTGCCGAACAGCCGGTCACCCACCTGGTGCGGATTCAGCACGGCCTCGGCGGCAGCGATCAGTTCGTCGTTCGATGTCGTAGTGCTCATTTGGTGGAGGGTAGCGAGATGTGGGCCGGGTCCATGAGGCTGCTCCGCCGGGCTCGCCACCACGGCACGAGCTGGACGATGCCGAACGCCACCTCCACGACGAGGAAGAGCCACAGCAGCCGCGGGGCACCGTGGGCCGGGGCGTACGCGAGCCACATGCTGAACAGCGTGCGCGCGGCGCCGTCGTAGAGCCCGTGGACCGGCAGCGTCTTGAGGATCCGCAGGAGTGCCCCGCGTACAGGGTCTGGATCGGGTCGAGGGCGGGCAGGACGCCGAGCCCGAGTGCCTCGCCCAGCGACGACAGCGCGTCGTGCACCAGGGCATAGGTCCACGGGGTCGCGAAACCCGCTGTGATGACGAGGTCGTACCAGGCGCTCGCGCGTACGACGCGGAGGTAGGCGTGGTGGGAGGGGGCGAAGAGACGGATCATGGCGAGGCTCCTGTCGGGGTCACGGCAGCGACGCCTGACGCTAAACGGTGGAGTACTCTCCAAGGTCAAGTCCACAGAGCGGCGGAGGGCCATGCGTATCGGGGAGCTGGCCGCGCGAGCGGGGATCTCCAAGGACACCATTCGCTTCTACGAGAAGATCGGCCTCGTCACGGGACGGCGCCTGGCCAACGGCTATCGCGACTTCCCGCCGGAGATGTTGACCTGGCTGCATTACGTCCGCACCGCGCAGACGCTCGGCTTCTCGCTGGCCGAGATCGCCCGGCACGGCGAGGAACTGCGCGACGCGCCGGACTCGGCCGAGGCGCTGTCCGCGCTGTTCGAGGAGAAGATCCGGGTCATCGACGCGCGGATGGCGGAGCTCGCCGAGCTGCGGGCCGACCTCGACGCGCGCGTCGGCACCGGATGTCCGCTACGGGTGGCCGGGCAGGTGGCGGCGGGCTGAGTACGCGGCCTGTCCCGCTCACGTCGGCCACGCCCGGGTGAACCTCGATCACGGCGAATTGACGGCCGGTCACCCTGCACCTGGGGCTCCGCCCAAGACCGCCCCCCGGGGCGGAGCCCCGGTCTCCGGAGGGCCCGCCGCAGGGGTCAAGATCCGCCACAAACCCCCTAGGCGCCGGCGGCCGGGCGGTAGGTGCACACCTCCACGCCCGTCTTGCCGGTGACCGTGGAGACCAGCTCCAGCGGGCGCAGCACCCCGTCGTCCGGGAAGATCGTCTTTCCGCCGCCGAGGATCACCGGCATGCGCATCAGCCGGAGCTCGTCGACCAGGCCCTCCCGCAGCAGGGTGCGTACGAGCGTGGGGCTGCCCATGACCGACAGGTCGCCGCCCTCGGCCCTGTGCAGTTCGCGGAGGCGGGGGAGGGCCTGGCCGCCGGGGATGAGTGTGGTGTTCTGCCAGGTCAGCTCGGCCTCGCCCAGGGTGTGGGACACCACGTACTTGCGGATGCTGTTCATCTGATCGGCGAACGGGTCGCCGGCCCGCTCGGGCCACGCCGCGGCCATCGTCTGCCAGGTGCGGCGCCCGAACAGCAGGGCGCCGGCCTTGGACAGGGTGTCCGCGAAGGCGCCGCCCACCACCTCCGGATCGAAGAACGGATGGCTCCAGCCCCCGTGCGCGAAGCCGCCGTCGGTGTCCTCCTCGGCGCCGCCCGGCGCCTGCACGACGCCGTCCAGGCTGATGAACTCACTGATCACGATGCGCATGGGACTCGCTCCTCTTTACGGGTTTACGTGATGAAGACCGCTGAGCCGGTCCGAAGTCATCGCGCCCATGCGATCGGGTGATGTGAGGCGGGCCACACCAAGGGGACGATCAGAGCGTACGGCCGAAGAGGTCCAGAAGCGCGGTCCAGTGGCGCGCGTCCGCGTCGGCGTCGTAGGACGAGGCGTCGGCCTGGGTGTAGCCGTGCTGCGCGCCCGGATACACCTCGGAGCGGTGGCGTACCCCCGCGGCGGTCAGGGCCGCATCGAGGCGCTCGATCTGCTCGGGCGACATCGAGTGGTCCTTGTCGGCGTGGCCGAAGTACAGCTCGGCGGTGATGCGGTCGGCGACCAGGTGCGGGCTGTCGGGGGCGTCGGTGGCCAGGCCGCCGCCGTGGAAGCCGCCCACCGCCGCGACGCGGTCGGGGAACTCACCGGCCGTGCGCAGCGCCAGGCGGGCGCCCATGCAGTAGCCGGTGATGCCGACCGGCCCGTCCGTGGCCTGTGGGCAGTCGGCCAGCCAGCCCAGATACGCCCCGGCGTCGCGCGCGATCCGCTCGGGGGTGAGCGCGTGCATCATGGGCATGAGCTGCTGGAAGATCTCGGGGCGCCCGGCGAGGTCGATGAAGTCGGGGAGTTCCACGACCGGGGCGCGGTGGTTGCGGTAGAGGACGTTGGGGACCAGTACGGTGTAGCCCGCCCTGGCCAGGCGGTCGGCCATCTTCTTCAGCTGCGGGCGCACCCCGAAGGCGTCCATGTAGAGCAGGACCGCGGGGTGGGGGCTGTTGTCGTCGGGGTGGGCCAGATAGGCGTCGGCGGTGCCGTCCGGGGTGGGGATGTCCACGGATGTTCCGTGCACGGCGGTCATCGGCGTCGCTCCTTTTTCTGTTGGGTTTCTGCCCGATATGTCTTGTGCGACTGTTGGGTATTCGGGGTGCGGCGTGTGCGGGTCTCTGTGCGGGCCGCCTCGCGGCTTCCTTCCCGGCGATTCAAGAAACGCCCAAGGTTCCCGCACGTTCCCACCGGCACGGTGGTCGTTGTCGGCCAGTCGGCCGCATCACCGTATCGGGAGGGAACCACCGATGAAGCGCACGCCGCTCATGATTTCCGCCGTCCTCGCCTCGTCGATGGCCGTCATGGCCACGGCGACCACGGCGGAGGCCGCCACCCGTCCCGCCATCGCGAAGTCGATACTCAACCACCGCGGCATATCCCTGGCCACCACGCACGAAAGCGGCGTGCGGGACAAGGCCAACGCCAAGCAGAACATCGTGGACACCGCCGCCGGGCGGAAGGCCAAGCGCAGCAGCTACGGCACCGCCCCCGGCCGGTCGGTCACGCTCAACAAGACCATGCTGAGCGCGATGCTGAAGCTGAACACCGCGAAGCGGTTCACCTTCAAGGTCACCGAGGTCGCGGGCGGCAGCCACTCGCGCGGCTCGAAGCACTACGCGGGCCGGGCCTTCGACGTCGGCACCGTCAACGGCAAGCGGGTCAGCACCTCGGGGGCCGGCTACAACAACGCCAAGAAGTTCATGCGGGCGTGCCGCTCCTACGGGGCCGTGCTCGTGCTGGGCCCCGGAAACGCGGGTCACTCCACCCACGTCCACTGCCAGTGGTGACGGCTCCGGTGCTCCGTGTGACGGAGGCCGATTAGCCGAGCCCCCCGACCCCCTGGTGAAATTGGGGTGGACCTCGCGGCTCATCCGGACGACTGAGCGGTACTTTTCGGACAACCCTCGACGGCGGTCAGGTGACGAGGGGGTATTCCGCGTCTGATTACAGGGCTCAGTAAGGTCTCAAACATCCGGATCGAGCGACAAGAGCGAGTGGGGGAGCGGCAGGGCGTGGCGAACGCGGAGCGAGGCGGACTGCGGAGATCCCCGGATTCGGGGCCCCGCCCCGGCGCCGTCGGGGCACGGACTTCACGGAGCGTACTGGTACTCGGGGCGCTGTGGCTCCTCGCCGGTGTGCTGGCCGTCCGTCAGGCCGCGGCGGTGCTGCGGCTGCCGCCCGACGAACGGTTGACCGACCTGGAGACCTGGATCGGCGAGCAGGGTGTCCTGCATGTGAGCGGGTCGCTGTACGACAGTGACGCGTTCACCGGGACACCCTTCTCGGGGCTGGTGCTCAAGCCGCTGACCCGCGGCGCCGAGGAGAGCCTCGGCTACGCCTGGACCTTCGGCACGCTGCTGCTGGTCGTGGTGCTCGCCCTGGTCGCGGCCCGCTCCCTGCCCGGCCCGGTCTCCCGGCGCACCTCGCTGCTCGCCGTGCCCGTGGCGCTCAGCCTGCTGGTGCTCTCGCTGCCCGTACGGAACACCTTCACGCTCGGCCAGACCAGCATCATCCCGGTGGTGCTGGTGCTGCTCACCGTGTTGCCCGCGACCTCGGGGCGGCAGACGAGCGTGCTCATCGGCGTGGCCGCGGCGCTCCAGCCCGCGCTGCTGCTGTTCGCGGTGGTCCTGTGGCTGATCGGGCGGCGGCGGGTGGCGGGCCTGGCGGCCGCCACCTTCGCCACGTGCACCGCGCTCGCCTGGGCGGCGATGCCGCACGACTCGTGGACGTACTGGGCGTATCACATCGGCGGGGCCGGGCTCGGCGCGCCCGCGGACAGCCTGGCCAACCAGTCCCTGCACGGGCTGCTGCTGAGGGTCGGGCTTTCGGGCCCGGCCGAGCTGGCGCTGCTGGTGGTGCTCGCGGTGGCGGTGGCCGTGGTCGGTCTGCGGCGGGCCGCGTACTACGCCAAGGACGGGCAGCTGCTGCTGGCCGCGGCGATCACCGGCAGTGTGGCGCTGGCGATTTCGCCCACGTCCTGGCAGTACCAGCAGCTGTGGATCCTGCTGGCCGTCGTCGGGCGGGTCGGCCGGCGCGCCACGGACCGGCTGGTGTGGCCGGTGCTGGTGGTGCTGGTGATGACCCTCAACCGCAGTGCGCTGCTGCCCGGTATCGAGATTCTGGGTTATATCGGATATAACGCACCGCTGCTGGCGGCCCTCGCCGCCGCCTGTCTGGTGCCCTTCCTCTCCCGTGACTCCCCCGCGTGGGACCGCCCCGAGCCGACGCCGGTGGCCGAGCCGGACAAGGGGCGCTTCGCGTGGGTGCCGCTGCTGCGCTTCGTACGGCGGCCGCTCTCCCGCCCCAATCTGCTGCTCGAGCTGATGCTCATCCGCATCGGCTACTTCGGATACTCCTACATCCGCGCGCACGCCCCCGACTCGCGGACCCTCGCGGAGAGCCACGGACACCAGATCCTCACGGTCGAGAACTGGCTGGGAATCGACATCGAGCACTGGTTCAACAGCGTGGTGGCGGACACACCATGGCTGAGGGACAGCATGAACTGGTACTACAGCACCTTCCACTTCCTGGTGCCGCTGTCCCTGCTGGCCTGGCTGTATCTGCGCCGCCCCGTGACCTACCGCTGGGCCCGCACCCCGCTGGCCTTCGCCACGCTCCTCGCGCTGGTCGGCTTCTGGCTCTACCCGACCGCCCCGCCCCGCCTCATGGGCCTCGGCTTCGTCGACACCGCCCACGGGCCGCAGGACCTGGACAATCCGGACTTCGGCGCGCTGACCAAGCTCTCCAACCAGTACGCGGCCATGCCCTCGCTGCATGTGGGCTGGTCGCTGTGGTGCGGGGTCGTCATCGCGATCGTGGCGCCGTATGTGTGGCTGAAGGTGCTCGGCCTGATGTACCCGCTGATGACCACCGCGGTGATCGTCGGCACGGCGAACCACTGGGTGCTGGACGCGGTCGGCGGCGGGGTGGTCGTGGCCGCCGGGTTCGGGCTCCAGTACCTGCTGTTCGGCGTCGGGAAGCGGCCGAAGGAGGAGCCCGCCGGGCCGCTGTGGCCGATCGGATTCCGCAGGCGCGAACCGAGGCCGGAGGCCGTGGCATCGGCGGCGGTTTCGGTGCCGCCGCCCAGGCCGTCCAAGGAGTCCGTCCCCGAGGCCGCCGAGCCGACGGAGGCCACCGGCCCCGGCTCGCGTTGAAGGGTGCGACGAAGCGCATTAGCGTGGATAAGAGGGACGGGCCCGGACGGGTGGAGCGTGGCGCGGGGCCCGCGCCCGGGGGCCGACCGAGGGGGGTGTCACACCCGGAGGAGTGATCCCCCATGTCCCTTGCCATGGTGGCCACCGCGGCGGCCGCGGCGTCGATGGTCGCGGTGTCCCCCGCGGTCTCGCCGCCCTGCCCCGTCGCGTTCGTCCACTCGAGGTTCGCGCCGGCCGCCGAGGCGGCCAGTCGCACGGCGGTGACGTACAACACCAAGCTGGTGCCCACCTCCGCCATGGTCGTCGTCGTGGAGTTCCTGGGCAAGCCGCGGTACGAGCACGGGAACGACCACGGACACCAGCACTACCGCATGGAGGGCGAGGCCCGGTCCACGCCGACCGGTACGCCCACCGGCTCGCCGAGCCCGCAAGCCAAGCAGGAAGGCACCAGCGTCATGGTGTGGCTGCACGGGGCCAAGGCGAACCACACCTTCGGGGCGCATGTCCATACGAAGACCTGCGGGACCAAGCCCGACGACTCGGGTCCGCACTACCAGAACACGAAGGACCCGAAGCAGCCGTCGGTCAACCCGAAGTACGCCAATCCGCAGAACGAGGTATGGCTGACCCTCAAGACCGACAGCTCCGGGGACGCCCACGCCATGACCCATGTGAACTGGCGGTTCCGGGACTCCCAGGCGCGTTCGTTCGTGATCCATGAGCATGGGACGGCCACGCAGAAGGGCAAGGCCGGAGTGGCGGGCGCGCGGGTGGCGTGCGTGAAGGTGCCGTTCAAGGGCTACAAGTAAGGGGCAGAGCCGCCGGTCAGGGCGCGGCGGGTGTCTGCGGCGCGGGGATCAGCAGCCCGCGCCGCACCGACGCGTCGCGGACCTCCTCGTACAGCGCGCGCAGCGTGTCGCTGACGGCGACCCGCGGGAGCTGGAGCCGGTCCAGGGCGTCGGCGTCCATGGCGGCGTTGGCGTCGGTGGGCATGTCGTGCCAGCCCTGGCCGGTGAGGTACCGCATCAGCGCGGGGTTGAGCCGGTCCACCCCGCGCACCAGGCAGGCCTCGGGCGTACGGCCCTCCTCGTACTCGTGCCACAGGGCCAGGAACTCGGGCCGCAGCGTGTCCGGGAGGGTGGCGAAGGGGTCCTCGTCGGGATCCCCATCGATTTCGGGGTCGAGGCCGGAGTCGAGGCCGGTGTCGAGTTCGACGAGGTCGTGCATCAGACAGAGCTTGAGCATCTTGGTCAGGTCGAGGCACTGGCCGGCCTCGCGCTCGAACTCGGCGTGCAGTATCCAGCTGACCATCGCCAGGTGCCAGGAGTGCTCGGCCACGCTCTCCTTGCGGACGGCGGTGGCGTTGTTGGCGCGCTCGATCTCCCGCAGCCGGGCCGTGAAGGCGATGAAGTCGAAGAGTCTTCGGAACTCGTGCTCGTGCTGTGCGCCGGGCGCGCCGCTCATGTCGTTCATGGCGGACAGTGTGCCCCCGGCCGGGGGCACGGCGGCACTCCCGGGGCCGGTCCGCGGTCAGCCGTACGTCACCCGCAGCTCCTTGATCCCGTTCAGCCAGGGCGAGCGCAGCCGCCTGGGGTCGCCCGTGAGCCGGATGTCCGGCAGGGCGTCGGCGATCGCGTTGAAGATGAGCCGGATCTCCAGCTCCGCGAGGCTCTTGCCGAGGCAGAAGTGCGGGCCGCCGCCGCCGAAGCCCAGGTGCGGGTTGGGGTCGCGGGTGATGTCGAAGACCTCGGGCCGGTCGAAGACCTCCGGGTCGTGGTTGGCGGAGGAGTAGAAGATGCCGACCCGCTGGCCCGCCTTGATCCGCTGCCCGCCGAGTTCGGTGTCCTGGGTGGCGGTGCGCTGGAAGGACATGACGGGGGTGGCCCACCGGACGATCTCGTCGGCGGCGGTGGCCGGGCGCTCGCGCTTGAACAGCTCCCACTGGTCGGGGTGGGTGAGGAAGGCGTGCATGCCGTGGCTGATGGCGTTGCGCGTGGTCTCGTTGCCCGCGACCGCGAGCAGCAGGACGAAGAAGCCGAACTCGTCGGAGCCGAGGTTGCCGTGGTCCTCGGCGGCGACCAGCTGGCTGACGATGTCCTTGGCCGGGCAGGACTTGCGGTCGGCCGCCAGGTTCATGGAGTACGAGATCAGCTCCATGGCCGACTCCGCGCCGATCTCCTCGGTGATGGCGAGCTCCGGGTCGTCGTACGCCACCATCTTGTTGGACCAGTCGAAGATCTTGGAGCGGTCCTGCTGCGGAATGCCGATCAGCTCGGCGATGGCCTGGAGCGGCAGTTCGCAGGCCACATCGGTGACGAAGTCGCCGCTGCCGTCCTCCTTGGCCCCGGCCACGATGCGGGTGGCGCGCTCGCGCAGCGCGTCCTCCAGTGAGCGGATCGCGCGCGGGGTGAAGCCGCGCTGGACGATCTGGCGGACCCGGGTGTGCTCGGGCGGGTCCATATTGAGCATGATCAGCTTCTGGACGTCGATCTGGTCGCGCTGGATGTGCTCGTTGAAGCGGATGATCGCGGTGTTGAGGTGGGAGGAGAAGATCTCCGGCTTGGTCGACACCTCTTTGACATCGGCGTGGCGGGTGACGGCCCAGTAGCCGTCGTCGCCGAAGCCCGCGATGCCGTGCGGCTGGGGGGTCCACCACACCCTCGCGGTCTGCCTCATCCGGGCGAACTCCGGGAGTGGCAGACGGTGCTGGTAGATGTCGGGGTCGGTGAAATCGAAGCCTTCGGGCAGCGCTGGACAGGACATCGGCCACTCCAGATCTGACGGCCTATCAGAAGTACCCGCGAAGGTAGTAACGGGTTCTATAAGTGGCAAGTGCTATGCCGCCTTTGTTGCGGCGGACGGGCGCACAACGGGCTTGCACGCCCCTTGCGTCGCCGGGTGAGACGTCAGCAGACTGACTGAGGAACTAGAACGCGTACTAGTTCCGTCGCGGGCGCTGCCGGGAGCCCCGCGGAGACAGGAGAGGACTGACGAGTCATGGCCGCGGAACCCGTCATCGTCGAAGCCGTACGCACGCCCATCGGCAAGCGCGGAGGCGCGCTCGCCGCCCTGCACCCCGCCTATCTGCTCGGCGAGACCTACCGCGAACTCCTCGCCCGCACCGGCATCCAGCCCGACTGCGTGGAGCAGATCGTCGGAGGCACCGTCACCCACGCCGGCGAGCAGTCGATGAACCCCGCGCGCACCGCATGGCTCGCCGTGGGCCTGCCGTACGAGACCGCGGCCACCACCGTGGACTGTCAGTGCGGCTCCTCGCAACAGGCCAACCACATGGTGGCCAACATGGTCGCGACCGGGGTCATCGACATCGGCATCGGCTGCGGCGTCGAGGCCATGTCGCGGGTGCCGCTGGGCAGCGGCTCCAAGCACGGGCCCGGCAAGCCGTTTCCGGACGAGTGGAACGTCGATCTGCCCAATCAGTTCGAGGCGGCGGAGCGGATCGCCCGCCGGCGCGGGCTCACCCGGGAGAAGGTCGACGCCCTCGGGCTCCTCTCGCAGGAGCGGGCCGCCCGCGCGTGGGCCGAGGAGCGCTTCAAGCGCGAGACCTTCGCGGTGCAGGTGCCGACGGACGAGGACGAGCAGGCCGCCGGGCAGGGCATGTGGCGGCTCGTCGACCGGGACGAGGGACTGCGCGACACCAGCATGGAGGCGCTCGGCGGGCTCAAGCCGGTGATGCCGACCGCCGTGCACACCGCGGGCAACTCCTCCCAGATCTCCGACGGCGCGGCCGCGGTGCTGTGGGCGTCCAAGCGGATGGCGCGGGCGCTCAAGCTCAAGCCGCGTGCCCGGATCGTCGCCCAGGCGCTGGTCGGCACCGACCCGCACTACCACCTGGACGGGCCGGTCGACGCGACCCGCGCGGTGCTCGGCAAGGCGGGGATGACGCTCAAGGACATCGACGTCGTCGAGATCAACGAGGCGTTCGCGTCCGTGGTGTTGTCCTGGGCGCAGGTCTTCGAGCAGGGCCTGGAGAAGGTGAACGTCAACGGCGGCGCGATAGCACTGGGGCACCCGGTGGGCGCCACCGGCGCCCGCCTGATCACCACCGCCCTGCATGAACTGGAGCGCGCGGACAAGGAGTTCGCGCTGATCACGATGTGCGCGGGTGGCGCACTGGCGACCGGGACGATCATTCAGCGGCTGTGAGCACCGTGAGCACCGCCTGTGACCAGGGCCTGGAGGGCGGGTCGCAGGGCGGCGGCGATCTCCTCCGGGGAGGCGCGGCGCAGGTCCTCGATGCCGAGCAGCTGATGGCCGATGGTCACGCCGACCGTGGTGGCCACGGCGAGCGCGGCGTGCAGCCGGGCGTCGTGGGCCTCGTGGGCCTCGTGGGCGTCCTGGGCCTCGTGGTCGGCCTCGTGCCCGGCTGACATGGCCGCCGCGAGCTCGGTGATCTGACGGTCGAGGGTGGCACGCGCCGCCTCCGCCGCCTCCGGGTGGGTGAGCATGGAGCGCAGCATCGCCAGCGAGGCCTCCGGCAGCCCGCCGATCTTCATCCCGAGCGAGGCCAGCAGGGAGTCCGTGAGCGCCTCGGGGCCGCCGGTCCGCGGCCGGTCCTCCGCCCCGGCGACCGAGATCCGCACGGCCTGGGAGAACAGCTCCTGCTTCGAGCCGAAGTACTGCATGACCAGCGCGGGGTCGACCTGCGCCGCCGAGGCGACCGCCCGGATCGTGGTGCGCTCGAAGCCGCGCTCGGCGAACAGCTCGCGGGCGGCGGCGAGGATGCGCCGCTCGGTGTTGCGGCGGCGCTCGGCGCGGGTGGGTCCGGCTGCGGTCATGTCTCCGACTCTACCGATCGCTCCACGACTGTTGACCTGGGCGGCACTCGCTCTACACTCGTTGAGTCAACGCATGTTGAGCGAAACTTGTGAGCGAACGGAGCGCATCGTCATGCCCGAAACCACCGCCGCGCCATATGAGATCGTCGAGCGCTTCCACCGCGCGATGCTGAAGAAGTCCGCGGACGACCTCGCCGACCTGTACGCGGTCGACGCCCGCCACGAGTTCCCGTTCCTGTTCCCCGGGCTGCCCGCGTGCTTCAACGGGCGCGAGGAGATCCGGGCGGGCTACCGGGCGATGTGGGGCGCGACTCCCGTGGAGCCCGAGGCGATCCGCGATGTGGTGATCCACGAGGCCGCGGAGGCCGGCACGGTCGTCGTCGAGCAGACCGTGGTCGGGGCGCTGGCGCCGACCGGCCGCCCCGTCACCGTCCCGGGGATCCTGGTGATCCGGGTCCGGGACGGCCTGATCGTCCACACCCGCGACTACATGGACGGGCTCGGCGTGGCCAAGGCCACCGACCGCCTGCCGGACGTCGTCGCCGCGCTCGGCGGATAGCCCGCGGCTCCGGCGCGGTCTCCGGTCACGGCTCCCTGAAGGCGACCGGCGCGTCGAAGGCCGCCCGGCGGGTCGCGCGGCGCAGGGCCCTGAGGACCGTACGGCCGAGGGTGAGGGTGAGCACCACCGTCACCACCGCGCGCGGAAGGTCCCAGCCGAGGGAGGTCGCCAGGCAGTACGCGACGAAGCGGGCCAGGTTGTGCGACAGCGGATCGCCGGGCACGAACGACACGCCCGAGGCCATCCCGGCGAGATACGGCCAGCCCTGGAGATTCATCACCGTGCCGTACAGGACGGAGGCCACCGCCCCGTATCCGGCGAGCAGCAGCAGCTCACCGCGCCCGCGCAGCCGGTCGGCGCCGGGCAGCAGGCCCGCGCCCATGCCCACCCACCCCATGGACAGCATCTGGAACGGCATCCACGGCCCCACCCCGCCCGTCAGCAGCGCGGAGGCGAACATCGACACCACGCCGAGTACGAAGCCGAAGCCCGGGCCCAGCACCCGCCCCGAGAGCACCATCAGGAAGAACATCGGCTCGATGCCCGCCGTCCCCGCGCCCAGCGGCCGCAGCGCGGCCCCGGCGGCCGCCAGCACCCCCAGCATCGCCACGGCCTTGGCGCCGATACCGGTGTCGGCGATCGTCGCCACGACGACGGCCAGCAGCAGCGGCAGCAGGGCGGCGAACAGCCAGGGCGCGTCGGCGGAGTGGGCGAGCCCGGACGCGGAGTCGGCGAGCAGCGGCCAGCCGAAGGCGGCGACCCCGATCGCGGAGACCAGCGCGAGGGCGGCGACGGAGCGGGTGCCGAGGCGGACGGCGCGGACCTGGCGCCCCGCGTTCGTCCCCCTTGCCCCGCCCGGTACGGCGCCGTCGCCACGTGCCGTCATACGGTCCGCTCCCGCTCCTCCAGGGCCCGCCGCACCTGCCGGACCGTCAGCCACGGCTGCGGGGCCAGCACCTTGGCGACCTGCGGGGCGAATGCCGGGGAGGACACCACGACCCGCGCCGTCGGGCCGTCGGCCACCACCTCCCCGTCGGCCAGGATCACCACCCGGTGGGCGAGCTCGGCGGCCAGCTCCACGTCATGCGTGGCCAGCACGGTCGCGTGGCCGTCGGCGGCCAGCCCGCGCAGGATCTCGACCAGGCGCGCCTTCGCCGCGTAGTCAAGGCCGCGGGTCGGCTCGTCGAGCAGGAGCAGCGGCGGGCGCGCGGTGAGGACGACCGACAGAGCCAGCGCGAGCCGCTGGCCCTCGGACAGATCGCGGGGGTGTGCCGAGTCCGCCACGCCCGGCAGCAGCCGGCCGACCAGCTCCCGGCAGCTGCCTTGGGCCGCGCCCGCGTCCCGGTCGGCCGCCGCGCACTCCGCGGCGACCGTGTCGGCGTAGAGCAGATCGCGCGGCTCCTGCGGTACGAGGCCGACGTGGCGCAGCAGTTCGGCGGGGCGCGTGCGGTGCGGTACCACAGCTCCTACGCGTACCGAGCCGGAGGCGGGCGTGTGCATCCCCACCAGCGTGGACAGCAGAGTCGACTTGCCCGCGCCGTTGCGGCCCATCAGCGCCACCGTCTCGCCCGGCCGCACCGACAGGTCCACGCCCCGCAGCGCCTCGATTCGACCGTGGCGTACGGCCAGCCGCACCGCCTCGGCGACGGGCTCACCGTCCCCCGCGTGCGGATCTCCGTCCGGGGTGTGCGGCGCCAGCCGCTCCCGCAGCGGCGCCGCCCTGCGGCGGGCGTCCCGTACGGACAGCGGGAGCGGGGACCAGCCCGCGAGGCGGCCGAGCTCGACCACGGGCGGCTGGACGGGCGAGACCGCCAAAACCTCGGCCGGGTCCCCGACGACGGGGGCGGCGCCGGGGTGGGGCAGCAGGATCAGCTGATCCGCGTACTGGACCACCCGCTCCAGGCGGTGCTCGGCCAAAAGCACCGTGGTGCCCAGGTCGTGCACCAGCCGCTGGAGCACCGCCAGGACCTCCTCCGCCGCCGCCGGGTCCAGCGCCGACGTCGGCTCGTCGAGGACCAGGACGCGCGGGTGTGTGGTGAGCACCGAGCCTATGGCGACCCGCTGCCGCTGGCCGCCGGAGAGCGTCGTGATGGGCCGGTCGCGCAGCTCGGCCAGGCCGAGCAGGTCCAGGGTCTCCTCGACCCGGCGGCGCATGGTGTCCGGCGGGACGCCCAGCGACTCCATGCCGTAGGCGAGTTCGTCCTCGACGGTGTCCGTGACGAAGTGGGCCAGCGGGTCCTGGCCCACCGTGCCCACGACATCGGCCAGTTCACGCGGCTTGTGGGTGCGGGTGTCGCGGCCCGCCACGGTGACCCGCCCGCGCAGCGTGCCGCCTGTGAAGTGCGGCACCAGCCCGGAGACGGCGCCCAGAAGAGTCGACTTGCCGACCCCCGAGGGGCCGACGAGCAGATACAGCTCCCCCTCCGGAACGGTCAGGTCCACGCCCCGCAGCACGGGCTGCGGGGCGTCGTCGTAGGTGACGGACACCTGCTCGAAGCGGATCACCGCGTGGCCTCCTTGCCGGTGTCCTCGCTGGTCTTCTGTGAGGTGGGGCGCGGCACGGCGGCCACCGGGGCCGGAGCCCGCGACGGGGCCTGTGACGGGGTCTGGGACGCGGCCCGGTCGGGCGCGGGCGCCACGAACGCCGGGACCAGCCCGACCAGCACGCTCGCCGCCGGCCACAGCGGCAGCACGGGCGAGGTGAGCGGTACGGCGGGCGGGTCCAGGGCCTGCGGGGCGTACGAGGCCGCCCAGATCATCAGGCCCGCCACCGCCACCCCGGACCCGGCCACCAGCCACGCCCGCGCGTCCCACCGGTCCGGCCGGTAGCGGCTGCGCACCGAACGGCGGCCGCCCAGCCACAGCCCGCCGAGCGCGGCGGCGAGCCCCGCCAGCAGCACCGGCAGGCCGAAGCCCGCGCCCTGCGCGGCCAGCAGCCCGTACGTACCGGCGCACACCCCGAGCAGCCCGCCGAGGGTGAGCGCGGCGGTGGCGCGGGCCACGGCGGGCGGGACCTGGGCGGTGCGGCCGTAGCCGCGTGCGTCCATCGCGGCCGCCAGCGCCACGGACCGCTCCAGCGCCCCCTCCAGCACCGGCAGCCCCACCTGGAGCAGGGCGCGCACCCCGCGGTCGGGGCGGCCGCGCAGCCGGCGGGCGGCGCGCAGCCGCTGGACGTCCGAGACCAGGTTCGGGGCGAAGGTCATCGCGACCACGACCGCCACGCCCGCCTCGTACAGCGCGCCGGGCAGCGACTTGAGCAGCCGGGCGGGGTTGGCGAGCGCGTTCGCCGCGCCCACGCAGACCAGGAGGGTGGCCAGCTTCAGCCCGTCGTACAGCGCGAAGACCAGCCCCTCGGCGGTGACCCGGCCGCCGATCCGCACGCCCTGCGCCCAGTCGGGGAGCGGGACTTCGGGGAGCGTGACCAGTACGTGGGTGCCGGGGATCGGCGAGCCCAGGAGCACCGCGAAGCACAGCCGGATCGCCAGCACCAGGAGCCCCAGCTTGAGGAACGCGCCGTACGAGCGCGCCCACGGCGCGTCGGTGCGGCGCGCGGCGACCACATAGCCCGCCACGCCGACGAGCAGCCCCAGCAGCAGCGGGTTGGTGGTGCGGGAGGCGGCCGTGGCCAGCCCGAGGGCCCACAGCCACCAGGCCCCGGCGTGCAGCGCGCCACGCGAGCTGTGCGTGGTGTGCGTGGTGCGCGCGGTGTGTGCGGTGCGCGCGGTGCGCGGGTGTCCGGCGGCGGCCCGGTCGGCGCCGCTCATCGCCGGTGGTGGCGGCGCGACTGCCAGACGGCGGCGGCCCCCAGCGCGACCACGGCGGCCAGACCGCCGATCAGCCCGGCCGACGGGCCGCCGCCTCCACCGCCCTGTCCGCCGCCCCCGCTGTCCCCGCCGTCTCCGACCTGTCCGCCACTGCCGCCGTCCGACGGGGCGTCGACCTGCTCGCCGCAGCCCGTGGCGGGGTAACCGGCGATGGCGCACAGCAGGGCGGCGGAGTTGTAGCGCAGCGGCTTGGCGACGGCCGCCAGCGCGTCCCCGGCGCTCGCGTCCTCGCCGACCCGCGCGCACTCCGTGCGGGGCTCGGGCGGGGTGCGGTGGTCGGGGGCGTCGGCGGCGGTGCCGAAGTCGAGGACCACGGCGACGCGTTTGGTGCCGCCCTTCGCGGGGGTGTCCGCGCACACCGTCTCGAACCCGGCCGAGCTGCGCGGCCGGGTCGCGTCCCCCGAGTCCTCGCTCACCGCGAACCGGAACCCGACCGTGTCGCCGTCGCCCGGCCGGGCCGTGGCGGGCCCCTGCGTGGCGTACGTCCAGCCGTCCTCGCCCCGCTCCCGCTGCCAGAACGACCAGTAGCGGTAGCCCGCGGCCTGCGCGGGGGAGGCGCCGAGGGCGAGCGCGGACACCATCGTGGACACGAACACGGCGCAGAAGGCGAGGGCGGCGCGGGACGGACGCGCGGCGGCGGGCCGCGGCGCAGGGCGAGCGGGCTCCCCCTGCGTCGGCCGGTCGGCCGATGACCTTGGGGCCGCCGGCGCGGGTTCGGGTCGCTCGGCGGGAGGCAGCCCCATCAGAGCTGCTGCTTCTTCCGGCCGCTCAGCAGGAAGCCGATGCCGATGCCGGCCACCGCGAAGACGCCCACCGTCCACCAGACGCCGCCGACACCCCCCTTGTCGTCGTCCTTCTTCTCCCCGTCCTTGTCCTTGCCCTCATCCGAGTCCGCCTGCGACCCGGACGCCGAGACCGACTCCGGCTTCGGGCCGGTGGCGTTCAGCTGCTGGACGAGGTCGGCGCCGCCGAAGCTGCGCGGATCCGCCCCGGCCGCGTGCGCCGCGAGGACCAGCTTGGCCAGCGCCCCCGGGTCGCCCTTCGCCCACGCCAGCGCGCCGTTCTTCTCGTTCTGGAGCCACTGGAGGGGCTTGGCCGCGGTCGCGCTGTGCTCCCCGGCGGCCAGGGCGACTATCGCGTCCGCCGTGCCGCCGAAGTCGGGCTGGTCCTCGGCACCGGGCATCGCGGACAGCAAGTGGCTGCCGTGCCCGGCCATGGTGTCCGCCAGATACGCGGCGGCGGCCCGCGCGGCCTCGGTCACCCGGGCCGGCTTGGCGCTCCCGCTCTTGTCGCTCTTGTCGTCCTTGCCGCCCGAGCCGCAGTCCAAGGGCTCCGGGGCCTTGCCGGCGTCCTTGCCCGCGGGCTCGAAGACCCAGCCCTTGCCCTCGGTGGCCAGCGCGGCGGCCGTCGTCGCCAGGTCGTTCGCGACCGGCTTGCCCTTGTCCGCCGTATACGCGAACGCCCCGCGCTGCCCCTCCTTGGCGTCACACCCCAGCTGGAGGCCGAGCAGCACGTCGTACGGCGTCCGGCCGTCCTTGGCCGACTTCACCTGCTTCGGGTCCTGGCCCGCGGCGGCGAAGGCGCCGACGGCGGCGGAGGTGGAGTTGGCGTCGCTCGGGCTGCCCGGGCTCATGCCCCAGCCGCCGTCGTCGTTCTGGTTCTTCTTCAGCCAGCCGACGCCCTTCTCGACCGCGGCGCTGCGCCCACCGACCGCGGCCAGCGCCTGTACCGCCGCCGCTGTCGCGTCGGTGAACTCGCCCTTCTTCGGGTCGCACGCGGCGGAGGCGTCGGCCCGGTACGCGGCGAAGCCGCCGTCCTCGCACTGCTGGCCGGCCAGCCAGTCGATGGCCGATCTCGCCGGGGTCACCCCGACCGCGTCCTGCGCCAGCAGCGCGAGCGACTGCCGCCACACCCCGTCGAACTTCGGGTCCTTGGCGCCGTACAGCCCCTTGGGCAGCGCCGCCGAGCCGGACGGCTTGGGGGAGGGCTTGGCGTCGGCGAACGCGGCGGGGGCGGCGGCCGTGCACAGGGCGGCCAGGGCGGCCAGAGCCGTGGCGCTGCGGCGTACGTTCATGGCGACGGTGCCTCTCGGTCGGGGGTCTCGGCGGTGGCTGGGCAGCGGTACGCGGCCGCGCACGGCCAACCACCCCGCACGCCGAGGGACGTGCGAACGCGATGACACCGGGCTCAGCTCCGCATACCTCGACGGTGCCGCCGCCGGGCGGGCCGGCGGCGGGAGCCTGCGGTGCGCCCGACCAGGTGTCCCGGCTCGTACGCCCTGCGGCACACAGCCCGTACTCACGGTTGCGGGTCAGCGCCGGAATCTCACCGGCTTCCCCCGATCGGACGCGGATGAAGTTTTCACGCATACCTTATCCGGCGCCCACGGGGGCCGGACCACGGCGGTCGGGCCCTTGGGGGTGGGCTGGGGAGCGGGCGAGGGGGCGGGCGAGGGAGCGGGCGACGGGGCGGGCGCATACTCCTCCCATGGATCTGGACATCCGGTTCCGCTTCGGGCTGACGCCGTTGGCCGAGGTGCGGCCGTGGGGGCGGGGCGACCGCCCGGTGCTGCACTGGTTCGGGCTGACCGACGGCTGGTACGTGATCGACCTCGGCGAGCACGAGCTGCTGCGCTACTCCGAGCGCACGGTGCGGCGGCTGCGGGGCGGCGAGGGCGGCGGAGGCGCCGGCCCGGCGCATCCGTATGCGGACTACTACGTGGTCCGGCTCTGGGAGGACCTGCTCGCGCTGCTGCCGGCTGCGCTTGAGCCGGTACCTGAGGACCTGGCCGACTTCGTGGCCCGCGACTCCTCCGGCTGGCACTGGGAGGACACCCCGGAGGCCGAGGCCGCTGCGCAGTGGCACGGCGGCCGCACCCTGAACACGGGGTATCTGCGCGTCGCGCCCGACATCCGCTGCTGGCGGACCGTCGCCGGGGCAGACGACGTCATGCATGTCAGCTGGACGCATCAGCCGGATCCCGAGGACGAGATCGACTTCGCCGCGCCGGCCACGGGCCGGGTGACCCTGCCGACCAGCGCCTTTGTGGCCGCCGTCGGCGAGCTCGACCGTGCGCTGCTGGAGGCGATGGAACGGCGGATCGGCGAGCTGGCGGCTGCGGGGCCGCCGCCGGGCGTCGAGCTGGACCTGGAGCAGCTGCGCCGTGAGCACCGGGACCGCGCGGGGTGGCTGGCGCGGGCGCGGGAGTACGAGTACGCCACCGACTGGGCCGCCGTACGGGCGGGCGCGGCGGCGCTCCTCAGATCACCAGGCCGGGGCTGCGGGTGAGGCCCAGGAGGCCGAGCAGGCGCTCCATCATGTCCTCGAACAGCGGCACCGGGTCGTCCAGGACGTAGGACAGATGGCCGTAGACGGCCAGGCAGAGCATGCCGTAGATCTGGCGCCAGCAGGTGAGCATCAGGAACGCGACGCCGAGGGGGACTTCGAGGCCGATGACCTCGCGGTAGGTCCGCAGCTGGGCCACCAGCGCCGGGTCGAGCTCCTCGTCCGCAGGGCAGGCCAGCTTCCCCTCGCGCCACAGCCGGGTGAAGCCCCGTCCGAACACCCCGCCCAGCTCGCGCGATATGACGTGCGGGATGTCGTCCGCGGTCTTGGCCGCCGAGGGGTAGCCGGCGCCCATGAGCAGGTTGAACTCCGCCGGGTTGGCCACGGACCAGTCCAGCACGGCACGGGCGGCGGCGTGCAGCTGCGCGCTCACGTCGTCGGGGTCCTGACGCCCCACCGCGCGGTCGACCGTCTGGATGAACTCCGTGGTGACGTCGTCGTAGACGGCGCGGATGAGCCCGTTCCTGCCCTCGAAGTAGCGGTAGAGGGCGGGTGAGGTCACGCCGACGCTGCGGGCCACGGCGGCGACGGTGAGACCCTCGATGCCCTCCGCGGCGGTGATCCGGCGGGCGGCGGCCCTGACATCGCGCTCCAGCTCCGCGCGCAGCCGCTCCCGCCGCGACAGCCCTGCCGCGCGCTCGCCTCCGTCTGCGTCTCGGTCTGCGTCTCGGTCTGTGCCGGACACCGTCGCCTCCTTGTCGTGGTGGGGTGCGCCCCAATGATCCTTCATCGGCTGTCGGGCGTACCGGTCAACCGAGTTGCTGTGAAGGTGCGTTGCGTGGTTAATACTATTCTCGCTTCTAAGGGTAGTCACGGAGGTCGTGTTGGTTGCGGCTGCGGGGGAAGGCGAAGAGCTGAGTGAGTAAGACCTGTGTGTCCGGTGTGCGCGGGTGGGTCGCGGTGGCGGCCGCGACCGTGCTCGCGGTGGGAGGCGTGACCGCGTGCGGCGCGTCCGACGACTCGGGAAAGGGCCCCGGGCGATCCGGCGCCTCGGACGGTGGTGGGCGCAAGTCCGGGGCGGATGCGGCTGATTCGGGGGATGCGGCTGATTCGGGGGAATGGTCGGGGGAATCCGGGCTCGCCGGGGCGATGAGAGACCTCTCCCGCGTGACCTCGGCCACCGGGCCGGTGATCTGCTGGGACGACGACGACAAGGGCGAGCAGGTGGCGGCCTTCGACGCCACGTTCAGCAAGCGGGTCGCCACGTACTCCGAGGAGCCGCTGTTGTCCCGGCTCTCCAAGATCGCCGAGGAGGCGGACGCGGACCGGGCGTTCGTGCGTAGCCCTTGCGGGGAGCGGCCGTACGGCGAGAGTGCGGCGGACCTGGGAGTCAGCCCGGTCTCCCCGGACGGTCGGCGGGTTGCGGTCGAGGTGGTCACGGACGAGGTGGGCGCCCTCACGTCGTCGCATGTGGGGTGGCTGGACCTGGTGACGGGGGAGTTCACGGACTTCACCGAGGCCGCGCGGAAGGGGGGCTACAGCCCGGAGACACACTCCGACGCGTTCCCCGGATTCGCCCCGGACGGATCGCTGTGGTTCCTGCGGGATGAGCAGGTGTACTACTCGGCGGATGAGAGCGGTCGTCTCACCCGGCACCCGATCAGCAAGGCCTGCCATGACGAGCGATCCAAGAAGAACGGCTTCTACCGCCCGGTGAAGTCGGCGGCCGTCACCTGTCCGCGCCTCATCCACCCGAGCGGGAAGTTCGCTGTCTCTCCCGGCAGGATCATCGACGGCATTGACTCGTATGACGGGTTCGACCTCGATCTCCTGGCACCCCACATGGACCGGCTCGACGACGACACGGTCTTCGGCGACCCCTCCGACCAGATGGTCGTGCGCGACGGCGACGAGACGCGCGACTGTGACCCCGTGGCGTGGATCAACGCCGACGACGTCCTCTGCGAGGGGGCGTCCAACACCTTCTTCTCCGTCCGGGCCGACGCGAGCGAGATGGGAAACAAGCCCGACGGCCCGCTGGAGGCCGTGGTGAAGGCGGAGATCGCCCCCGAGACGGAGAGCAAGGTTCTTTCCGTGGCCGTTTCCGCGGATCGTCAATACCTCTACATCGCATCGGAAGACGTCCTGAACGACGGCGGCGTAAAGCTGTATCGGGCCGGCTTGACGTCGCCCGGGGAGCCGGAGGAGTTGGGGTCGCTGCCGCAGGGGGTGGGGGACGACTTCGTGCTCCGCGGAAACTTCCAGACCGGCGATTTCCAGTAGCTACGTACCTCGGGGGCATCGAATGTCGAAATGGTGGCCGCGCAGGTGGTCGTTGCGAGTGCTGTTGTCAGTCGGGATCGCGCTGGCCGTTTCGGCCGGCCTGCTCACCGCGTGGCAGGTGGCGGCCAACCGGCCGGGAAAGCTGGCCGTCAAGGTCACGGGCCTTCCCGTCAAGGCGGGTTTCGCACTTCACGTGAGCGGGGCGAACGGATTCAGCGAAGACCTGACGAGCGATAAGACGCTCTCCGTCAAGCCGGGTGACTACCGCATCACGGCGAAGGCCAGCCATGCGAAGGGAAACGTCTACTACACGGCGGACGAGACCACGACCTGGACGGTGGACAGCGGTGAGACCGAGCGGGCGGTGATCGATTACGCCGTGGCCCTCTCCGAGAAGACGACGGTCCTGAACACCGCCGACACCGCCGACTCCGGACTGCACAGGCGCCCCGGCAAGTCGGAGCTGGTCTTCGCCGCGGGCTCGGCGGCGGCACGCAAGCTGAAGAAGGGCGACTTCGTCGTCGCCGCCGAGAGCGAGCGGACGCCGCGGGGGCTGGTGCGCGAGGTGCGCGGGGTGACCCGGGAGAAGGGCCGGGTCGTCGTCCGGACCAAGGACGCCACGCTTCGGCAGGCGATGCCCAAGGCCGTGCTGAGGGTCGAGGACACTTCGGGCTCCTCGGGCTCCTCGGGCTCTTCGGGCTCCTCGGGCTCCTCGGGCGACGCGAAGACCGGGATGCAGCCCGCGTCGTACCGGATGCCGGCGGCGGCCGCGTCGTCCAGCCCCGACCCTGAGGGTTTTCAGCCCGAGCTTTCCATCGGCGTGGACACCTGGAGGGGCAAGGGCGCGCTCTCCAGAATGAAATGCAGCGGTTCGTTGGCGCTCGTCAAGTTCGAGCACGGCCCGATGAAATTCGGTATGGCCGGTTCCGACTTCGGGTGGAACTGGCGAGACGGGGCCTGGGCCCGCATGAACGTCCAGGTGCAGCAGACATACAAGCTGACTCTGGGATCGCCGGTGGGCGCGTCGTGCCCCTCGGGCGGCACCGCCCGCCACCAGGTCCGCTGGAGCGGTGGAGCGCTGGCGGCCACCCCGTCCCTGGAGGACTTCACGCCGCACAACGAGCCGGTCCGTTAGCCACCGCCATGGGCGATCATGGGCGAGGGCGGTCCGCCGGACCCCCTCGTCCATGGAAGAGGGCAGAACATGACCGATGGCACCGGCTTCGAGAGCATCCCCCCGACCACCCTCGCCGACATCCTGGGCCGCGCGCAGGTCATGGACATCGGCATCCGCCCCCTCTGGTCTCCCATCCCGCGCGTCGCCGGCCCCGCGTTCACCGTGCGGTGCCCTCCCGGCGACAACCTCATGCTCCACGCCGCAATCCACCGCGCTCAGCCCGGCTCGATCGTCGTCGTCGAATCCGGCGACGTGGACTACGCCCTCGCCGGAGGCAACGTCTGTGCCGTCGCGCAGCGCCGAGGGATCGCGGCGTTCGTACTCGACGGGGTGATCCGTGACCTCGGCGAGGTGCGCGAGATGGGCTTCCCCGTCTTCGCGAGGGGAGTCATCCCCATCCCGGGCACCAAGGCGGCCGCCGAGCCGCTCAATGTCCAGGTGCGGTGCGGTGGCGTCGACGTGAACGCCGGCGACATCGTGGTGGCGGACGAGGAGGGCATCGTGGTCACTCCCCACGCCCGCCAGGACGAGGTGCTGCTCGCCGCGCAGGCGAAGTTGGCCAAGGAGGCCGACGAATCCCTGGACGCGTGGGAGGCGGCGCACCGTGCCCGCATCGACAAGATCCTCAGCGACAAGGGCTTCGAGGGATCAACTACCCGGGACTGAAGTTCCTGGGCTTGCACAACGGGCATCACTGGCGGAGATGCTGCGTTTGTGTCGAGTTCCACCCTTGGGTTTCGGTGGTGGGGCGGGGGCCGTTGATCGGTGCCCCAGTCGCCAGAGCAGGTCCTCTCCCGGCTCCCCGCCGACGCGGCTGGAGTGGGTCGCCTCCGTGCCCGCCTGGCTGGACCTTCCGTTCGTGATCGAGTACATCGAGTACATCGAGTACCCGGACGCGCCACGTGATCACGTACGCGACCTGGCCCGCCGGCCCGCCGGCTGTGCCGAGATGGTCGGCTGACCGCGGCCGCGGTGGGCCCGACGGCATGCCGCCGGGCCCACCGCTGCCTACCGGGTCACTGCCGGTCGAGGTCCGGCTTGGTGATCCTGAACCTGGCCACGTTCTCCTCGGTGGCCACGTGGTGGAAGCCCGCCTTCTCCAGCACGCGGAGGGACGACGGGTTCGGCAGTTCCACGGCGGCGGAGACGGTGTGGACATCCGGTGCGGTGAGGGCGTACTCCGCCAGGGCGCGGGTGGCCTCGGTGGCGTAGCCCCGGCCGCGGCGGGAGGTCACGATGCCGTATCCGATTTCGAGGATTCCTTCGCTCGGCGGCCAGAACAGGCCGAGCGAGCCCACCGTCAAGCCGCTGTCGCGCTCGATGATCAGGCGGTGGCCGTACGGGCCGAGCCAGTCCGGGTGCTCGTCGAAGAGGTTCGCGATCACCCGGTCGCCGTCGGCGGGGAAGTCGTCGGCCCAGTACACCGACCTGGTGTTGTCGATGACCGCGGCGGCCTCGGTGATGCTCCACCGCTCAAGGACGAGGCGGTCGGTGGTCAGATCATCGGGGGAAGTCGAGCAAGGGGAAGACACGTGTCACTCCTGGATGTTGGAACGACCCGGGCCGCGCTCTGCTACGGCGCGGGCCGGACGAGGGCATACCGATGAGGGCCGGCGGCGGCCATATTCATCAACCTCCTCGTCACATGATCACGCGTCTCTCGCGGCGCAGTGATCGTAGCAACCGCGTCTGAGCTGCGCGCCTTCCAGGGGCCGTGACGGCCGTGGCTGTGACAGCCACGGCCGCGACGTCCACGGCCGTGGCTCTCAGCCGGTCAGCTCCGCGTCCCCGCCCAGGCGCACCGGAAGGGCCTGGTGGCCGTTGGAGATGAGGGTGGGCAGGGGGAGGAGGTCCTCCTGGGGGACCGCGAGCCGGAGGTCCGGGAAGCGGTCGAAGAGGGCGGGGAGGGCGATCTGGGCCTCCATGCGGCCCAGGGGGGCGCCCAGGCAGTAGTGGACGCCGTGGCCGAAGGCCAGGTGCTCCTTGACGGCGCGGGTGATGTCGAACTGGGCGGCGTGCTCGCCGTGGACGTCGGGGTGGCGGTTGACGGCGGTGACGGAGACGAGGATCGCGTCGCCCTGCTTGATGGTGACGTCCGCGAGCTCGATGTCCTCCACGGCGTAGCGCATCGGCACATTGGCCACGGGCGGCTGGGCGCGCAGGGTCTCCTCGATGACGTCGTCCCAGGAGGCCTGGCCCGAGCGGACCAGCGCGAGCTGGTCGGGGTGGGTCAGCATGGCGGTGACGGCGTTGTCGAGGAGCTGGACCGTGGTCTCGAACCCGGCGGAGATGAGCAGGCCGATGGTGTCGGCGAGTTCCTGCTCGTTGAGGCGGGAGCCGTCCTCGTCGCGGACGGAGATCAGCTCGCTGGTGATGTCGTCGCCGAGGTTGTCCCGCTTGATCGCGACCAGTTCATGCAGCAGGGCCTCATGGCCCTGGAAGGCGGCAACGGCCTCTTCGGGGGTCGCGGTCGTGCGGAAGATGGTGTCGACGTATCCCAGCTCGCGCTCGCGCATCTCGCCCTCGGGGATGCCGAGCAGCTCACAGATGACGGCGATGGGCAGGGTGTGGCAGTACGCCGCCTTCAGATCGACCGTCGTGTCGGGGCCGGCTGCCGCGAGGCCGTCCAGCAGGCCGGACACCAACTGCTCGATTCCGGGGCGCATCGCGGCCGTGCGGCGGGTGGTGAAGGCCTTGGCGACGAGCCTGCGCAGCCGGGTGTGGTCCGCGCCGTACGCGGTGAACATGTTCTCCACCGCGACCCAGCCGAACAGGGGCCAGGTCGGGGATATCTCGCCGGCCATGAACCTGGGCCAGTGCTGCCTGGGGTCCTTGGAGACGCGCGGGTCGGTGAGCAGCCGCTTGAGGAGAACGGGTTCGGTTATCGCCCACGCCACCACGTGATCAGGGAGTTCCACCAGGGTCGCTGGTCCGCGTTCCCGGAGCCGCGCCCCTTCCCCGTGGATGTCACGTCCTTGGGGGTCGAGGACGAGGGGGGCGAGGTCGAGGGATCTGCGCTGTGATTCCATGCGTTGCCTCCGGGATACTGGTCGGTCGCTGTGGCGCCCGTGGCATCGTACTTGGCGACTATCGGAGGAAAACGTACAGGCAGAGCGGTCAGAGCCCGGTGGAACGGGCCTGGCCGCCACCGGAGTTGGGCGGGGTCGACGGTCAGCTCGATGTCCGGAACGCGGTCCAGGAGCTTCTCGACGGCGGTGGAGGCGATGATCCGCGCCGGGTCCTTCGCGGGGCAGGCGTGCGGGCCCGCGCCGAACGCCAGGTGGGCGCGGTTGCCGCGCCGGTCGGAGACCAGCTGCGGGTCGTTGTTGGCGGCGGCCATGCTGATGAGGACGGGGGTGCCCCTGGCCACCCGGTGTCCGCCGATGGTGACGTCGCGGACCGGGAAGTGGGTGGCGTAGTTGGCGAGCGGCGGGTCGGTCCACAGCGCCTCGTCGAGCGCCTCGTCCACCGGCATGGTGCCGCCCGACAGATCGCCCGCGAACCGGTCGTCCGACAGCAGCAGCCGCAGCGCGTTGCAGATCAGGTTCTTCACCGGCTCGACGCCGGCGCCCGTGAGGAGGACGAGCTGACTGATCATCTCCTCGTCGGTGAGCCGGGCGGGGTGGGCCAGCAGCCAGGACGTGATGTCCGCCCCGGGCTCGGCCCGCTTCAGGCGGATGAGCGCGAGAAGGGTCTCGGTGAGGACGTCATTGGCCTTCACGGCGTCCTCGCTCGCGTCCAGGAGCGCGGCCATGGACTTGACCAGCGGCTCACTCAGCTCGGGCGGGCAGCCGAAGAGCTGGTTGAAGACGAGCAGCGGCAGCCGGGCGCAGTACTCGCTGAGCAGTTCGGCCTCGCCCTCGGGGCCGAAGAGGTCGATCAGCAGGTCGGCGCTCTCCTCGACATACGTGCGCAGGGCGTGCGGGTTGAGCCGTTCGAGCGTGTCGGAGACCGCGCCGCGGAACCGCTCGTGCTCCTCGCCGTCGGTGTACATGGGGTTGGGCCGGTACATCATCATCGGGACCACGGGGCTGTCCATGGGGACCGTGCCGTCGGCGAGCGCTTCCCAGCGGCGCGGGTCCCTGGGAAAGGTCTCGGTGTTGCGCAGGATTTCCAGGGCGGTGGCGTAGCTCGTGACGAGCGAGGCGTGGACACCGGGGGAGATCTCCACGGGCGCGACGGGCCCGTACGCGCGCAGCCGTGCGTAGACAGCGGACGGGTCGGCGGCGAACTCGGGCCCGTACAGCGATTCGGCGGTTCCGTACAGCGATTCGGCGTGGCCCGGCTCCGGGCTCTGGCCGGAGTGTGCGGGGCAGCCGGGGGGCGGGGAGGTCGGCACACGTGCTCCTGGTGGCGCTGGGACGAACAGGGCATGACGGTGGCAGGGCAGTGGGGGTGGGCACGGCTCGATCCCGCGGGGCGGAGGCGCAGTACGGCCCGGCCGAGCGGGGGTAAGGCTAGCTGCGGATCTCCGGCGCCTCCACCCCCGGGGGGATTCAAGTTGCCTGATACGCCACCGGATCCGTGCCCGGGACCGGCTCCGCCCCGCCCTGCTTCACCAGGCGGCGCAGATGCGCCTCGGCCTCCGAAACCGCGATATTCCGCGATCCGTAGGGGATATCGGCCCAGGGGCGGTTCCACTCCATGGCCTCGGCCAGCTGCCACGGCGTCAGCGGCGCGCCGAGCAGCAGGGCGCGCAGCCCGGCCAGCCGCTCCTCGTGGTGGCGGAGCAGGGCCCGCACCCGGCCCGGGGCGTCGGTGAAGGCGTGCTGGTGGGCAGGGAGCACCTCGGCCGGGTCGAGGGCGGCGACGCGTTCGAGGGAGTCCAGATAGTCGCCGAGGGGGTCGGTGACGGTGGCGTCGTCGGGGTCCTCGTACAGGCCGATGTGCGGGCTGATCTCGGGCAGCAGATGGTCGCCGGAGAACAGCCGGCCGTGGCCGGGCATGCCCTCGCCCGCCGCAGGGTGGGTCTCTTCGAGGTGCAGACAGACATGGCCGGGGGTGTGGCCGGGGGTCCAGACGGCGCGCAGCCGGCGGCCGGGCAGGTCGAGGAGTTCGCCGGGGGTGATGTGGCGGTCGGGCTGGGCGGCGCGTGTGCCCGGGAGGGCGTCTCTGCCGCCGGACGCGCGGGCGGCGCGCAGTGGGGCGAGGTGCTCCTCGGGTGCTCCGGCGGCGGCGAGTTTTACGGCGAGATAGCCGAGCCAGCGGGTGGGTTCGGCCTCGCGGGTGCGGCGGACGACCTCGGCGTCGGCGGCGTGCATCGCGATCCACGCGCCGGAGGCCTCGCGCACCCGGGCGGACAGCCCGTGGTGGTCGGGGTGGTGGTGGGTGATGAGCACGCCGTGGATGGCGGAGACCGAGGTGCCGCAGGCGGCGAGGCCCGCGGTGAGGGTGTCCCAGGCCGTCGGGTCGTCCCAGCCGGTGTCGATCAGGACCGGGCCGCGGTCGGTGTCGAGGAGGTGGACGAGGGTGTGGCCGAGGGGGTTGTCCGGGATGGGGACCGGGATGCTCCACACCCCGCCGCCGTGGTCCGTGACCCCTGGGCCTGTGTCTTCCTTCTTCGCCGCCCCCGCCATGGACATCCCTCTCTCCCGGCCGGCCGCTCCCGCGAGCCGCGTGAGCATTGCCCACTATAACTGGAACTGGTATCAGTTCTGATGCAGCGTCAGATTTCAGATTCGGCGTCAGATCTGGGCGAGCGGCGGGAGGCTCGGCGATGAGCGACCTCATCGAACACGGACAGCTCTTCATCGGCGGCACATTGGCCGATCCGGCCGGTACGGACGTGATCGAGGTGGTCTCGCCGCACACCGAGGCGGTCATCGGAAGGGTGCCGCACGCCTCGCGCGAGGACGTGGACCGGGCGGTCGCGGCGGCGCGCACCGCCTTCGAGGAGGGCCCCTGGGCCCGCGCCTCGCTGGAGGAGCGGATCGCGGTCGTCACCCGCATCAAGGACGCCGTCGCCACCCGCCACGAGGAGATCGCCAAGTCCATCAGCGCGCAGAACGGCTCCCCGTACTCCTGGAGCGTCCTGGGCCAGGCGCTCGGCGCGATGATCGTGTGGGACTCCGCGATCACCGTGGCGCGCGGCTTCGTCTTCGAGGAGCGGCGCGCCGGGGTGCTGGGGCCGCTGCTGGTGCGGCGGGAGCCGGTCGGGGTGGTGGCGGCGGTGGTGCCGTGGAACGTCCCGCAGTTCACGGCGGCGGCGAAGCTGGCGCCCGCGCTGCTGGCCGGGTGTTCGGTGATCCTCAAGCCCTCGCCCGAGACCCCGCTGGACTCCTACATCCTGGCGGAGATCGTGGCCGGGGCCGGGCTGCCGGAGGGGGTGCTGTCGATCCTCCCGGCCGACCGCGAGGTCAGCGAGTACCTGGTCGGGCACCCGGGCGTGGACAAGGTGTCCTTCACCGGCTCGGTCGCGGGCGGCAAGCGGGTCATGGAGGTCGCGTCGCGCAATCTGACCCGGGTGACGCTGGAGCTGGGCGGGAAGTCCGCCGCGGTGATCCTGCCGGACGCCGACCTGGACGCGGCGGTCGCCGGGATCGTGCCCAACGCGTGGATGAACAACGGGCAGGCGTGTGTCGCCCAGACCCGTATCCTCGCCCCGCGCAGCCACTACGACGAGATCGCCGAGCGCCTGTCGGCCGCCGCCTCGGCCCTGGTCGTCGGCGACCCGCTGGACCCCGCGACCCAGGTCGGCCCGCTGGTGGCCCGGCGGCAGCAGCAGCGGTCGCTCGACTACATCGCCACCGGGCAGCGGGAGGGCGCCAAGGTGCTGACGGGCGGCGGGCGCCCGGCGGACCTGGAGAAGGGCTGGTACGTCGAGCCGACGCTCTTCGGCGATGTCGAGAACACCATGCGCATCGCCCGCGAGGAGATCTTCGGGCCGGTGATCTGTCTGCTGCCGTACCGGGACGAGGCGGAGGCGGTGCGCATCGCGGACGACTCGGACTACGGCCTGTCCGGCAGCGTATGGACCGCGGACGTGGCGCACGGCATCGACATCGCGCGCCGGATCCGCACCGGCACGTACTCCGTCAACACCTTCAGCCTCGACATGCTCGGGCCGTTCGGCGGCTACAAGAACTCCGGCCTGGGGCGGGAGTTCGGGCCCGAGGGCTTCTCCTCGTTCCTGGAGCACAAGATGATCCACCTGCCGCAGGGCTGGGACGGGGAGCAGGGCTGATGGGCGACCGCTGGCACATCGAGGTGGACCGCGACGTCTGCATCGGCTCGGGGCTGTGTGTGAGCTCCGCGCCCGGCGGGTTCCGGCTCGACGGGGCACGGCAGTCGCATCCGGTCGCGGTGGAGACGGACGCGTCGGAGGCGGTGCTGGCGGCGGCCGAGGGGTGCCCGGTCGAGGCCATCGCCATCCGGCTGGTCGGGGGCGCGGCGGGCGGGGACGGGGGTTCCCGGGGCGAGCAGGTGTTCCCGCCGGAGGAATGAGCGCGCCGAATTTCGAACTTCTGTTCATCGAACTTACTCATGCGTATTGCACGGTCTGTTCATGACGGATGTGACTGTTCCCCTCGGCGGCGGCGTGGAAATCTCTAGGCCATCACCGCCGAGGGGGGCTCGATGGACAAGAGGTATGAGGTCTTCTGTCTTGCCGACAGATATTTCTATGAGACCCCCGACCGACTGTCCGCCCGTCGCCCGGCCGCCGACGCGAATAATTCCGGCGCCACGGATTCCGGCGCAACGGGCTCCGACTCCTATTATGAGGCCGCGCAGCGCCCCGCCCCCGTGGGCTGGGACAGCTTCGTCTCCGGGGACTGGCTGCACGTCAGCCCCGTGCGGGAGGACGGCACCCCGCGACCGGGCCGGCCGAGCCAGGGCTGGAAGGTGCATGTCTCGGCCTGCCTCGACAACGCGGAGAAAACCGCGGCCAAGGTCTGGGACTACTGCGTGCCCAGGGAAATACCCTTCAAATTCGTGCCCACCGCGCATGCGCTGCTCCTGCGCAACTCGAAATACGCGGGGCGCGGCTCCAGCGGAAAGTTCGCCACCATCTATCCGGCGGACGAGGCGGAACTCCACACCATTCTCCGTGAATTGGGTGAGCTGCTGGCGGGGGAGCCGGGCCCGTACATCCTCACCGATCTGCGCTGGCAGGACGGCCCGCTGTATGTGCGATACGGCGGCTTCGCGCAGCGCTACTGTGTCGATGGCGCGGACGCCGAAGACTCGGGCTCCGGTTCCGGCTCCGGCGGCACGCTCGTACCCGCCATCGAGGACCCGACCGGCAGGCTCGTCCCCGACCGCCGCGACCCCGCCTTCCACGTCCCGGAATGGGTGACGTTGCCCGACTTCCTCGCGCCGCAGTTGGCCGCTCGTAACGCCACGACGATTGCCGACCTGCCGTACCGCATCGAGAAGGCCCTGCACTTCTCCAACGGAGGCGGGGTCTATGTGGGGACGGACACCCGCAGCGGCGAGAAGGTCGTCCTCAAGGAGGCGCGCCCGTACGCCGGGCTGGCTTCCGACGGGGCGGACGCGGTGACCCGCCTGGAGCGGGAGAAGGCCGCGCTGGAGCGGCTGTCCGGGCTGGGCGTGGCGCCCGAGGTGCGCGACTGGTTCACCCTGGGCGACCACCGCTTCCTGGTCATGGACCATGTCGCGGGCCGCACTCTCAACTCCTTCTTCGCGCGGCGCCACCCGCTGCTGGCCGCCGAACCCGACCCCGCCGCGGTCGCCGACTACACCCGCTGGGCGCTGCGGATCCACGGCGCGGTCGAGGAGGCCGTCGCCGCGGTCCACGGGCGCGGGGTGGTCTTCAACGACCTGCACATGTTCAACATCATGGTCAGCCCCGACGAGTTGTCCGTCATGCTGCTGGACTTCGAGGCGGCCGCGCACGTCAGTGAGGGACGGCGGCAGGCCATCGCTCACCCAGGCTTCGTCGCGCCGCTGGACCGCCGCGGCTTCGAGGTCGACCGCTACGCCCTCGCGTGTCTGCGGCTGGCCCTCTTCGTGCCGATGACCACGCTGCTGGTGGTGGACCGGGGGAAGGCGGCGCACCTGGCGGAGGTGGCGGCCGCGCAGTTCCCGGTGGACCGGGCCTTTCTGGACGAGGCGGTGAAGGTGATCGCGGGCGGGGCGCGCGGCGACGCGGGCCCGGTGGTGGGTGATGGTGCCGGGTCGGCGGCGGCCGATGGCGTCAGGGGGGCGGCCGGTGGTGTCGCGGCGGCCGGGACGGGGTCGGCCGGGCCGGGATCGGCCGCGACGGGGTCGGCCGGGCCGGGGTCGGCCGGGACGGGGGTGGCGGTGGCGGGCCGCGGCGGCGGCTCGTATGTGCCGGTGGACCCCGCCGACTGGCCCCGCAGCCGCGACTCGATGGCCCGCGCCATCCTCGCCTCGGCCACGCCCGAGCGCGACGACCGGCTCTTCCCGGGCGACATCGGCCAGTTCGCCGACGGCGGCGGGCTCGGGGTGGCCCACGGCGCGGCGGGCGTCCTCCACGCCCTCGACCTGACCGGCGCCGGGCGGTACGAGGCGGGGGAGGAGTGGCTGCTGAAGCACACCGCCCCGCCCCCGCGTGGCACCCCGCTCGGCTTCTACGACGGGCTGGCGGGCGTGGCGTACGTCCTGGAGCGGCTCGGCCACCCGCGGCGCGCGCTCGAACTCATCGAGCGGGTGCTGGACGAGAAGTGGCAGCGGCTGGCGCCCGACCTGCACGGGGGCCTCGCGGGCGTCGGCCTGGCGCTGGACCACCTCGCCCGCGCGACCGGCGAGCCGGGGCTGCGCGAGCGGGCCTCGGAGGCGGCGCGGCTGCTCGCGGACAGACAGGCCGGCGGCGCGCGGCTGACCGGCAAGCGGGCCGGGCTGCTGCACGGCGCGTCCGGCCCGGCGCTGCTCTTCCTGCGGCTGTACGAACACTCCGGCGACCCCGCGCTGCTCGACCTCGCCGCCACCGCGCTCCGCCAGGACCTCGACCGCTGCGTCCCGGACCGCCACGGCACCCTGCTCGTCGACGAGGGCTTCCGCACCATGCCGTACCTGGGCGCGGGGAGCGTCGGGATCGGGATGGTCCTCGACAGCTGGCTCGCCCACCGCACCGACGACGACTTCGAGGCGGCACGCGGCTCCATCGCGGCTGCGGCGTCCCTGCGTTACTACGCCCAGCCGGGGCTGTTCAACGGCCGCGCCGGGATGGTGCTGCACCTCGGCCGCACCGCCACCCCGGACCTCGCGCCCGAACGGCTCGCCGCGCAGATCGCGGCCCTGGGCTGGTACGCCGTGCGGTACCAGGGCCATCTCGCCTTCCCCGGCGAGCAGATGATGCGCCTTTCCATGGATCTGGCCACCGGGACCGCGGGCTGTCTGCTCGCGCTCGGCGCGGCGTGCGCACCGCCGCCGCGCTCCGGCGAACCCGTCGGCCTGCCCTTTCTGCCGCCGCTCCGGCGGCCCTAGGACCGGCCCTCCGCGAGGGGGGCCGTAGCAAGAAAACCCATCCCCAGGGAATATTGAGAGAGAGGAACGATCATGACACTTCTCGACCTCCAGACGCTCGAGACCGAAGAGTCCGAGGACTTCGGCGGTGGCGGTGGCGGCGGCGAGAGCAGCGTCAGCCTGCTGCTCTGCGACAAGCACAGCTCGGTCAGCAACCTGCTGTGTCTGTGACGGCCTGACGGTCTCACACTGACGCGGCCCCGGCGGATCACCCGCCCGGGGCCGCGTCCCCGCGGACCTCGCGCCGGGCTTCCGGACCGGTGCGGGGTTTCGCGGCGCTTCCGGCCTCGGACGGACCGTCGCCCGACCTGCCACGCCCACTCGCGAGGAGGCGAGGACCTGCCGCGTATGGCTTCTTCCACCAGCACAGACGCCGAAGGGCGGGCGGGCGACGGGCTGTTGCGGCAGCTGCTGCGGCGCAGTCTCGGCCGTGCGCTCGCGGTGTTCTGCGTCAGCACCGCGTCCGCCGCCGTCGGGCTCGCGCTTCCCGCCGTCCTCGGCCGTACGCTCGACGCCCTGCTCGCCGACCCCCATGGCGGGGCGGCCAGGCACTGGGTGCTGGGAAGCGCCGGGCTCACCTGTCTGCTCGTCGTGCTGGACGCGCTGGACTCGCTCCTCACCGGCACCGCCAACGCCCGCTCCATCGCCTGGCTGCGGCGCCGTCTGCTGCGCCACACGCTGCGCGCCGGGCCGCGCGCGGGCCGGCGGCTCGCGCCCGGGGACCTGGTGACCCGGCTCGTGGGGAACGCCGCGCAGGCCGGGACCGCGCCGACCGCGCTCGCCTCGGCGCTCGCCGCCGTCGTCACCCCGGTCGGCGGGCTGGTCGCGCTGGCCCTCATCGACCCCTGGCTCGCCCTCGCGTTCCTCCTCGGGCTGCCCCTGCTCGCCGTTCTGCTGCGCTCCTTCGTCCGGGACACCACCGACAGCGTCGCCCGCTACCAGCACAGCCAGGGCGAGATCGCGGGCCGCCTGGTGGAGGCGCTGGGCGGGGCGCGGACCATCGCGGCGGCCGGGACGGCCGGCCGGGAGCGAGCGCGGGTGCTCGCGCCGCTGCCGGAGCTCAGCCGTCAGGGGCACCGCATGTGGCGGGTCCAGGGCCGCTCCGCCGCGTGGGCCGCCGCGATCGTCCCGCTCCTCCAGATCGCCGTGCTGGCGGTGGCCGGGCTGCGGCTGACGGCGGGGGCGCTGAGCGTCGGCAGCCTGCTGGCCGCCGCCCGCTACGCGGTGCTGGCCACCGGCGTCGGCATGCTGGTCGGCCACCTCAACGGCCTGGTGCGCAGCCGCACCGCCGCCCGTCGCTTCGCGCCCGTCCTGGCCGAGCCCGCCACCGCGTACGGCCCGCGCCCGCTGCCGCCCGGGGACGGGACGCTGGAGCTGCGCGGCGTCCGGGCGGTGCGTGGCGGGCGGGCGGTGCTGAGCGGCGTCGACCTGGTGGTGCCTGGCGGGCGCTGCCTCGCCGTGGTCGGCCGCTCCGGCTCCGGCAAGTCGACGCTGGCCGCGCTCGCCGGGCGGCTCGCCGACCCGGACGGCGGCCAGGTGCTGCTCGACGGCGTGCCACTGCCGGAACTCACCCACGACGCGCTGCGCCGTGCGATCGGCTACGCCTTCGAACGCCCCGCGCTGCTCGGCGGCACGATCGGCGGGACCATCGCGCTGGGGCCCGCTCCGGCGCCACCCGGGCGGGTGGTCGAGGCGGCGCGCGCGGCCTGCGCCGACGACTTCGTACGGCTGCTCCCGGACGGGTACGACACGCCCTGCGCGGGCGCGCCGCTGTCGGGCGGCGAGACCCAACGGCTGGGCCTGGCCCGGGCCTTCGCCCACGACGGGCGGCTGCTGATCCTCGACGACGCGACATCGAGCCTGGACACCGTCACCGAGCTGCGGGTGAGCCGGGCCCTGTCCGGCCGCCTCCCCGGCGCCCGGCGGCCCCGCACCCGGGTGATCGTCGCGCACCGCGCGGCGACTGCGGCCCGCGCGGACCTGGTGGTCTGGCTGGAGGACGGGCGGGTCCGGGCGGCGGGCCGCCACGCGGACCTCTGGGAACTGGCCGGGTACCGGACGGTGTTCGCCGACCCGGATGTATCCGGCGAGCAGGACGTATCGGAAGTGCCATATGCGGACGGGGGCGTTCAGGGTGGCTGAATCCGGCCGGGTCAAAAAGGGCGGCCGGGCCGGGCGTGGCGGGGGCAGGCCGGGGCCATATGCCGAGGGCATTCGCTTTCTGCGGGGGCGGCGCCGGGTGCTCGCGCGGCTCGCGGCGTGGTCGGTGCTGGAGTCCGGGCAGACGTTCCTGGGCGGATACGCGCTGGCCCGCGCGCTGGACGACGGGTTCCTGGCGGGGGAGCGGGGCGTCGGGCTGGCCTGGCTGGGGCTCGCCGCGCTGGCCGTGGCCCTCGGCGCGTACGGCACCGGCCGCGTCTACGGCGCGGTGGCCGCCCTCGTCGAGCCGCTGCGCGACGGGCTCGTGCGGCGCGTCGTGACGCGGGCCGTGGGCGGGGGCGGGGGCGCGGGCAGTACGGCGGTCTCCCGGCTCACCCACCAGGTGGAGATCGCCCGCGACACCTTCGCGGGCCTGGTCATGGTCTCCCGCTCGTTCGTGTTCGTCGCGGCCGGCGCGCTGGTCGGCCTCTTCTCGCTCGCCCCGGTCCTGCTGCTCGTCGTCCTCCCGCCGCTGGTCCTCGGGCTCGCGCTGTTCCTGGCGACGCTGCGTCCGATGGCCCGCCGTCAGGAGGCCTTCCTCGAAGCGGACGAGAACATCGCGGAGACGCTCGGCGCCGTCGCCTCCGGGCTGCGGGACATCACCGCGGCGGGGGCGGAGAAGCCGGTCGGGGCGGCGGCGGGAGAGCGGATCGACGCCGAGTACCGCGCGGCGCGCGCCCTCGCCCGCTGGGGCGTGGTGCGGGTGCTCGCGACGGGGATCGGCGGGCGGCTGCCCGTCGTACTGCTGCTGGCGGCCGCGCCTTGGCTGCTGGCGCGGGGGGTCACACCGGGCGCGCTGGTGGGGGCGCTGGCCTACCTCCAGCAGTCGCTGCTGCCCGCCCTCCAGAGCCTGATGCAGGCACTGGGCACGGGCGGCTCCCGACTCGCGGTAGTGATCCGCCGCCTGACCGGCCCCGCGCAGCCGGCCCCCGGGGCGGGGTTTCATGCGGGGGCGCGCCCGGTGTCCGCCCCCGAGGCGGAGTCCGCTGCGGAGTCCCGGGCTCGGGTGCGTCCGGCGTCCCCCGTGGAGCCCGCCGCCGCGGCGCCCGCCGCCGCGCCGGGGCGGGACCCATCGGGCCCCGACCCCGCCGCCGTTGAGCTGCAGTCGGTCACCTTCGCCTACGGCGACCGCGCCGCGCCCGTCGTCCAGGGGCTGGACCTCCGCGTACCGGCGGGTGGTCATCTGGCCGTGGTCGGGCCGAGTGGGATCGGCAAGTCGACGCTGGCGGGGCTGATCGCGGGGCTGTTGGAGCCGCGCTCGGGGGAGATCCGGGTGTGCGGCGAGCCCGTACGGGGGCCCGCGGGCGCGTCGCGGGTGCTGATTCCGCAGGAGGCGTACGTCTTCTCGGGCACCCTCGCCGACAACCTCCGCTATCTGTGCCCCGAGCGCGGCACCCTCACGGACGCCGAACTGGCCGCCGTCGCCGACGAGATGGGCCTCGGCGCGCTGCTGTCCCGGCTCGGCGGGCCGGGCGCCGACGTCGACCCGGCCGCGCTGTCCGCGGGGGAGCGCCAGCTGATCGCGCTCGCCCGCGCCTATCTCTCCCCCGCCCCCGTGGTGCTGCTCGATGAGGCGACCTGCCATCTCGACCCGGCCGCCGAGGCCCGCGCGGAGCGGGCCTTCGCGCGGCGCCCCGGCACCACGCTGATCGTGATCGCCCACCGCGTCAGCTCGGCGCGCCGTGCCGGGCGCGTGCTGGTCATGGACGGTCGGCACACGGTCTGCGGCCGCCATGCCGAGCTGCTGGAGCGCTCGGCGCTCTACCGCGATCTCGCGGGAAGCTGGGACGCCGGCGGGCTCTCAGAGCCAGCCCTTGCCCCGGGAGATACGGATGGCGTCCACGCGGTTGCGCGCCCCGGTCTTCCGGGTGATCGCGGCCATGTAGTTCCGTATGGTCCCGTTGGACAGGTGCAGGCTGCGGGCGATCTCGGCGACCGAGGCGCCTTCGGCGGCCAGTGAGAGCACGCTCAACTCGCGTGCGGTCAGCGGCATCCGGGCCGCCTGGAGAAAGCCGTAGCCCAAGGAGTCGTCGATGAACCGCTCCTTCTTCGCGACGCTCCGGATGCCGTCCAGCAGCCGGTGCGGCGGGGCGTTCCGGTCGATGTAGCCGAGGGCCCGCGCCTCGTGGGCCCGCCGCAGCGGCCCCGGCCGCTCCGCGTCCGCCAGCACCAGCAGCTCGCCCCGGCCGTCCTTGCCCGATATCTCGCCGGATATCTTGGCTAATTCTCCCTTTCTCGCGGCTCCGTCCGAGCCCGGACAGTGGGTGTCCACCACACAGACGTGTGGTCGTATCGAGCGGGCTCTGCATCGTGCGTCACGCCACGATGTCGTCGTCACTTCGATGTCCGGCTCGGCGTCGATCAGTCCCCCCAACGCGGATCGCAGCAAACAAGAGTCGTGCACCAGAAGTACGCGGATCACGTGCTGTCCCTCCAACCCCGTGCGGTTTTGCCCGGTTCCGGGCGTCGTTGATGATTACCGGGGTTGCCCCTGCCGTGAACGCGCATATTGAGCCAACGGGGTGCGCACAGGCGCACAAAAGAGCTTATTCGCGATTTTCTGCTGTCGCGCGCGCCGCTTGCGCCCCTGGCGCCCCCGGTGCGGTGAGGTCGATCAGCCGGCAGACCGTCTCGATGTCGATCTTCACCTGGGCGATGGAGGCGCGCCCCGACAGCCAGGTGATCAGCGCCGAGTGCCAGGTGTGCTCGATGACGCGCACGGCGGACAGCTGCTCGGGCGTCGGCGGTCCGTCCAGCCCCATCGCGTCGAGGATGATCGCGGTGGTGAGGCGGGAGACGGTGTCCACCTCCGGGCTGACCGAGCGGTCGGCGAAGGTGAGGGCCCGGACCATCGCGTCGGCCAGATGGGGCTCGCGCTGGAGCGCCCGGAAGGCGCGCATCAGGGTCTGGGCGACCCGGGCGGTGGGCTCCTCGTCGGCCGGGGGCTGCTTGCGCAGCGTCTCGTGCATGTGCTGGAGCTGGTCCTGCATGGTCGCGACCAGCAGATGGACCTTGGACGGGAAGTAGCGGTAGAGCGTGCCGAGGGCGACGCCCGAGTTCTCGGCGACCTCGCGCATCTGCACCGCGTCGAAGCCGCCGCGGCTGGCCAGCCGGGCGCTGGCGTGCAGGATCCGCCGACGGCGCGCCTCCTGCCGCTCGGTCAGCTGGAGGGAGGCCGGCTTGGCTTCTGCGGTCATCTGTCTCACTTCGGTGCGGTACAGAGGTGATCCGCCGGCGGCCGGCCGGCCCCGGGGGCCGGAACGGGCGCGTGGCGAACCACTGAAACTCGTTCTAGGTTAGCGCGGTGGGTCGCCGTCCACACCGGCGTTTGCGCAGTTGAGACAGGTGGCGGCGCTACTCGCGAGTATCCGGCGGGCCGTCCGCGCGTCGCCGCAACGCCCCGACCTGTGCCCGCAGTGGTGCGGATCACCCTTCCCGGCGCCGGTGCCGATGTCCTGACCAGGTATCTTCGAGACTTCTCGGGCGATCCGCTAGTGAAACTTGTTCTAGATAAACGCGAGCGGTTACGCTCCCGCTGAGTTGCACCTAGGAGGGGGCGCGAGTGACCGCTGAGGCCGCGCAGGAGACCGGGACCGGACCAACTCCCGACACACCTCCAGCCGCCGTCGACAGGGATCCCGGGGATCCGGACGGACCGCTGCGGATCGCGCTGCTCACCTACAAGGGGAATCCGTTCTGCGGCGGCCAGGGCGTCTACGTACGCCACCTCTCCCGCGAACTGGCCCGGCTCGGCCACACCGTGGAGGTCATCGGCGCCCAGCCGTACCCGATCCTCGACGACGAGGACGGCGTCACCCTCACCGAGCTGCCCAGCCTCGACCTCTACCGGCAGCCCGACCCCTTCCGCACGCCCCGGCGCGAGGAGTTCCGCGACTGGATCGACGCGCTGGAGGTCGGCACGATGTGGACCGGCGGCTTCCCCGAGCCGCTGACCTTCAGCCTGCGCGCCCGCCGCCATCTCGCCGCCCGCCGCGGCGCGTTCGACGTCGTCCACGACAACCAGACCCTCGGCTACGGGCTGCTGGGCCTGGACCGCGTCGGCTTCCCGCTGGTGACCACCATCCATCACCCGATCACCGTCGACCGGCAGTTGGAGCTGGACGCCGCGCCCGACTGGAAGCGCCGCGCCTCGGTGCGCCGCTGGTACGGCTTCACCCGGATGCAGAAGCGGGTGGCCCGGCGGCTGCCCTCCGTGCTCACCGTCTCCGGCTCCTCCCGCCGGGAGATCGTCGGCCACCTCGGGGTGCGCCCGGGGCGGGTGCACGTGGTGCACATCGGCGCGGACACCCGGCTGTTCTCCCCCGACCCCGCCGTGCCCGAGGTGCCCGGCCGGATCGTCACCACCTCCAGCGCGGATGTGCCGCTCAAGGGCCTGGTCCACCTCGTGGAGGCGCTCGCGAAGGTCCGCACCGAGAACGACGACGCGCATCTGGTCGTCGTCGGCAAGCGGCCCGAGACCGGCCCGGTGGCCGAGGCGATGGCCCGGTACGGGCTCGAAGGCGCCGTCGAATTCGTCAAGGGCATCAGCGACGCCGAACTCGTCGACCTGGTGCGCGGCGCGCAGATCGCCTGCGTGCCCTCCCTGTACGAGGGATTCTCGCTCCCCGCCGCCGAGGCCATGGCCACCGGCACCCCGCTGGTCGCCACCACCGGCGGCGCGATACCCGAGGTCGCGGGCCCCGACGGCGAGACCTGTCTCGCGGTGCCGCCCGGCAACGCGGGCGCGCTCGCCGCCGCGCTCACCCGGCTCCTGGGCGACGCGGAGCTGCGCCGGAAGCTGGGCGCGGCGGGCCGGGAGCGGGTCCTCGCGCACTTCACCTGGGAGCGGGCCGCGATCGGCACGGTGGAGCGCTACCGCGAGGCCATCGCGGCCCAGGCGGGGTCCCTTCGCGGCCGGCCCGCCGCCCGCGGCGCCGCCCGCCGTCCCGGCTGACCGCCAGGCCGCCGCCCCGGCCCACCGACCCCCGCCCGCACGCCGACCCGACCCGCCGGATTCCCCCTGATCAGAAGGCAGATCACGTGCTGACCGTGGATTTCTCCCGCTTCCCGCTCGCCCCAGGCGATCGCGTGCTCGACCTGGGCTGCGGCGCCGGCCGGCACGCCTTCGAGTGCTACCGCCGCGGCGCGCGGGTCGTCGCCCTCGACCGCAACGGCGAGGAGATACGGGAAGTCGCCAAGTGGTTCGCCGCCATGAAGGAGGCCGGGGAGGCCCCCGCGGGCGCCACGGCCACCGCCATGGAGGGCGACGCGCTGGCCCTGCCCTTCCCCGACGACAGCTTCGACGTCGTCATCATCTCCGAGGTGATGGAGCACATACCCGACGACAAGGGCGTGCTCGCCGAGATGGTGCGGGTGCTCCGCCCCGGCGGCCGGATCGCGGTCACCGTGCCGCGCTACGGGCCGGAGAAGGTCTGCTGGACGCTGTCCGACGCGTACCACGAGGTCGAGGGCGGCCACATCCGCATCTACCGCGCCGACGAACTCCTCGGCAAGATGCGCGAGGCCGGGCTGCGCCCCTACGGCACCCACCACGCCCACGCGCTGCACAGCCCCTACTGGTGGCTCAAGTGCGCCTTCGGGGTGGACAACGACAAGGCCCTGCCCGTCCGGGCGTACCACAAGCTGCTGGTGTGGGACATCATGAAGAAGCCCATGGCCACCCGGCTCGCCGAGCGGGTCCTCAACCCGGTCGTCGGCAAGAGCTTCGTGGCGTACGCGACCAAGCCGCACATCCCCGCGCGGGGGGAGGCGTGACGGCCTTCGGCCCCGGGCCCGGCCGCACCGAACGCCTCGTCCTGCCCGGCGTGCTGACCGCGGAACAGGCCACCCGGACCGTGGCGGGCATCGCCGCCGTCCAGCGCGGCGACGGGGCCATACCGTGGTTCCGCGGCCACCACCTCGACCCGTGGGACCACATCGAGGCCGCGATGGCGCTGGACGCGGCGGGCGAGCGGGAGCGCGCCAAGGCCGCGTACGAATGGCTGGCCCGCAACCAGAACCCCGACGGCTCCTGGTACGCCGCCTACCCCGACATCGCGAGCGGGGTCGACGCCGCCCACCCCACCGACCCCGGCCGGGAGTCCAACTTCTGCGCGTACGTCGCCGTCGGCGTCTGGCACCACTACCTGGCCACCGGCGACGACGCCTTCCTGGACCGCGTCTGGCCGACCGTCTTCGCCGCCGTCGAGTTCGTCCTCGGCCTCCAGCAGCCCGGCGGACAGATCGGCTGGCGCCGCGAGGCCGACGGCACCGCGGCCACCGACGCGCTGCTCACCGGCTCCTCGTCCGTCTACCAGGCGCTGCGCTGCGCCCTGGCCATCGCGGAACACCGCGAGGAGCCGCAGCCGGACTGGGAGCTGTCGGCGGGGCTGCTGGGGCACGCCATCCGCCACCACCCCGAGCGGTTCCTCAACAAGGACCACTACTCGATGGACTGGTACTACCCGGTGCTCGGCGGGGCCCTGACCGGCGCGGACGCCAAGGAGCGCATCGAGGCCGGCTGGGACCGCTTCGTCGTCCCCGGCCTGGGCGTGCGCTGCCTGTCCACCAACCCCTGGGTCACCGGCGGCGAGAGCTGCGAACTCGCCCTCGCGCTGTGGGTGATGGGGGAGTCGGACCGGGCGGTGGAGATACTCCAGTGGATCCAGTCCCCGCTGCGCGCGGAGGACGGGATGTACTGGACGGGGTACGTCTTCGACGACGACGCCGTCTGGCCCGAGGAGCGCACCACCTGGACCGCGGGCTCGCTGCTGCTGGCGGTGGCCGCGCTCGGCGGGGACGAGGCGACCATGGCGGTCTTCGGCGGGGAGCGGCTGCCGCGCGGGCTGGACTCGGACTGCTGCGGTTAGCGGGGCGGACCGGGCCGGCCCCGGCAGTCGTTCGGCTTCGGCAGTCGTTCAGCTGTTGAGGTCGGCCAGCGTCCGCAGCGTCTCCGGGTCGGGCGCGGTCACCAGCAGGTCGGTCACCGGCCCCTTGCGCCACAGCTCCAGCCGCTCCGCGATCCGCTCGCGCGGCCCGACCAGCGAGATCTCGTCCGCGAAGGCGTCCGGGACCGCCTGGACCGCCTCCGCGCGGCGGCCCGCCAGAAAGAGCTCCTGGACCCGCCGCGCCTCCTCCTCGTAACCCATGCGCGCCATCAGGTCGGCGTGGAAGTTACGGGCCGCGTGGCCCATGCCGCCGATGTAGAAGCCGAGCATCGCCTTCACCGGCAGCAGCCCCTCGGCGACGTCCACGCACACCCGGGCCTGGGCCATGGGCGCCACCATGAACCCCTCGGGCGCCTCGGCGAGCGCCGCCTCGTACAGCTCCGTGCGCTGCGGCGACCAGTACAGCGGCAGCCAGCCGTCGGCGATCCGCACGGTCTGCGCGATGTTCCTGGGGCCCTCGGCGCCGAGCAGCAGGGGCAGATCGGGCCGGAGCGGGTGCACGATCGGCTTCAGCGGCTTGCCGAGCCCGGTGGCGTCCGGCCCGGCGTACGGGTGCGGATGGAATCGGCCGTCCAGCCGCACCGGGGCCTCGCGGCGCAGCACCTGGCGGATGACGTCCACGTACTCGCGGGTGGCGGTCAGCGGACTCTTCGGGAACGGGCGCCCGTACCAGCCCTCGACCACCTGCGGGCCGGACAGCCCGAGGCCGAGCATCATCCGGCCGCCGGAGAGATGGTCGAGGGTGAGGGCGTGCATCGCGGTGGCGGTGGGGGTGCGGGCGGCCATCTGTGCGACGGCCGTGCCCAGCCTGACGCGGGTGGTGTGGGCGGCGATCCAGGTGAGCGGGGTGAAGGCGTCGGAACCCCAGGACTCGGCCGTCCAGACGGAGTGATAGCCGAACCGCTCGGCCTGCCGGGCGAGTTCCAGATGGCGGGGGTCGGGGCCGCGGCCCCAGTAGCCGAGCGCCAGTCCGAGCCGCATGGCGTCCCTCCATCCCCGTACGTGACATGACGGTACGTCAGGTGGCATGACTGTCGGACTGTACGGCCCGGGTCCGGGAATGGCAACGGCCCCCCGCCCTTGACCGGGCGGGGGGCCGATGGGTTTCCGTGGGCGTCAGCCGCGCTGGATTCCCGTGGTGTCCTGAAGCACGCCACGACGGCCGTCCTGCGTCTGGGCGACCAGCGCCTGACCGCGCTGCTCGACCGCGAGGTACCAGGTACCGGGGGCCAGCTCGGCGATGGTCGACGACGAGCCGTCCTCCGCGTACAGCGGACGGGCCACCGGCACCGCGAACCAGAACGGAGCGAAGTCCGAGCCGGCCGCCGCCGGAGGCGGGGTCGGCTGGCCCGCGCCCGGCTGGGCGCCGAACGGCTGGTTGGGCTGGCCGGGCTGGGCGCCGTACGGGGCCGGGGCGCCGGGCTGTGCGGCACCCGGGCCCGGGTAGCCGTAACCGGGCTGCGGGGCGGCGCCGTACGGAGGCATGGCCGCCGGGGCGGCGGCGTTCATCAGCGGGAGCTTCAGGGCGGGGATGCGCTGCGTGAGCAGGGCGCCGGCGGCCAGCGCGAGGTTGGCGATCAGACCGAGGATCTGGCCGACGCCCTTGTCGAGCCCGTCGGGCCCGCCGATGATCGTCCACAGCGAGCTCCAGGCGGCGAACACCGCGAGCGCGGTGCCCCACTGGTCGAGCGAGAGCCCGAAGAGGTTCCGGCCCGCGGGCTGGAAGCGCGCGGAGACGATGAGAGCGGCAGCGATCACACCAGCCAGGAAGATCGACGGCAGCACCGGGAAGAAGTCGGACTTCCATCCGTTGACGCTGGGGCTACTGCCGCAGTACTGACCGCTGCAACTGTAGGAGTAGAAGTCGAGGAACGAGGCGATGAACAGCAACACCGCTGCTCCGATCACCACGCCGTCGCCTCGAGTGAGGGAGCGGATGTTCAACGTAGAGGTCCTTTGTCGGTTTCGTCGGTACGGACGGCAGTCGCCGGGCGCGTGGCGCGAAGGCGTCGGGGGTGGTGCCCCATCGTACGGGTGATTCTGCCGCCGGTGAGCAGGGGTATCCGATCGGTGTCCCGCTCGTGACCTGCCGTTCGGAGAGTTGTTGCGTTAGCCGTTCAAGAAGTCCGTAATGCCCTGTGCGATCCCCCGTGCGGCGCGCTGCCGCCATGCCGCGTCGGTCAGTTGTGCCGCGTCTTTCGGGTCACGCATATTGCCGCACTCGATGAACACCTTCGGCACGGTGGACAGGTTGAGTCCGCCGAGGTCATCGCGCACTTTCAGGCCGTCGCCGTCGCCCATGTAGTTGGCGGGCGCGTCTCCGGTCGCCGCTTCGAAGCCCGAGACCAGCCGCTTGCCGAGGCTGCGGGAGGGCGCGGTGATCGACGAGGTGTCGGCGTCGCCGCCGCGTACGGAGGCGGGCAGGATGACATGGAAGCCGCGCTGCCCGGCCGCCGCGCCGTCCGCGTGGACGGAGACGACCGCGTCGGCGTGCGCCTTGTTGCCGATCTCCGCCCGCTCGTCCACGCACGGTCCGTACGCCCGGTCGCCGTCCTGGGTGAAGACGACCTTGGCGCCGCGGTCTTGGAGCAGGGTGCGCACGCGGCGTGAGACGTCGAGCGTGAAAGACGCCTCGGAATAGCCGGAGTTGGTGGCCGTACCGGTGGTGTCGCACTCCTTCTTCGCCGTGCCGATGTCGACGCTGCGGGCGATCTCGGAGGTGTGGTCGCGGTTGTGTGGATTGTGGCCGGGGTCGATGACCACGACCTTGCCGGCGAGTGACCGGCCGGGGTCTCCCTTGTCCCCCTCCGGATCTCGGGTGGCCGTGCCCGACGGGCCGCCGCTCCGGGGCGGGGCGATCGAGGTGCTGTCGGCGGTCGGCAGGGGAGCGCCGCCGCTCTTCGAGCCGCTCGTGGAGTCCCAGATCAGCCAGCCGACGAGACAGGCGGGCACCAGCGCGGTCAGCACGACCGCGAGGGTTCCGCCGCGGCGGCCGGGGCGGCCGGGGCTGGGGGGAAAGCTTCCGTTCGACACCCGGGCGATGGTAGCCGCGCGGGGTGAAGGCCCGCGGGCGGGGCGCACAGTCGGTCGCGGACCCTTGTCGCGCGGTGCGCCGGGTCGGGGTCAGGGTGTCAGGGCACGAGGCTCTTGAGGTCGATGTCGAGCGAGAAGGGGACGGTTGCCTTCAGGCGGTCACGGTGGATGCCGGTGGCCACATACGTGCTGGTCATGCCGTCGAGTTCGTAGGTGTGGACGGTGGGGGCGCCGGCCTCGTCCTCGATGCGCCAGAAGTGGGGGATCTTGGCCTGTGCGTACTTGAAGGGCTTCAGGGACCGGTCGCGGTCCGCCGACTCCTCCGAGACGACCTCGATGACAAGGGTGATCTCCTCGGGTGCGTACCAGGTGCGGTCCGGGTCGTATGAGGCAGTGGTGACCAGAATGTCTGGTTCGGGACGACTTTTCTTGTCGAGTCGAATGGTCATCTCGCGCTCGGTGTCGAATCCCGCTGGGGCCGCCTGCCGAAGGGCGAAGGTCAGGTTCTCCACCAGTCGGGAGTGCCAGGACCGCTGCGGCGACATCATGAAGATCAGGGCTCCGTCGATCAGTTCGGTGTGCCGCGGTGCCTGGGGGAGGTGATCGAGGTCGTCCGCTTCCCAGCCGCTCGGCCTGGGCGGGATCATCCAGTCGGGGAGTTCGGCGGTCACGGCTTCCTCCAGGCGTGTCACGGAGCGGTGCGGGCCTCGATCCCTGATCGCCGACTCGGTCGCACGGCTGGTGTCAGCGTAGTGGATGGCGTCGGCTGTCGAGTGTTCACGAAGCCCGGCCGAGGTTGCCGGGCATTGCTCGGGCCGGGCGTGGACGTCCCGGTCGCCATGGAGAGCGCGGAGGTGTGCGGAGGCGCGGGGATCGCGCCCGTCCGGACCGTCGGGAAGGGGCGGGACAGGGGAAAGAATCAGCCGGCCATGCCCCCGCCCGCGCGCCGCAGCACGCGCAGCGAGCCGGTCACGGACAGTTCCGTGAAGGCGCCGGAGGCGAGCGCGCGGCGGTAGATCCGGTACGGGGCCTGGCCGCCGTCGGCCGGGTCGGGGAACACGTCGTGGATCACCAGCAGCCCGCCGGGGGCCAGGTGCGGGGTCCAGCCCTCGTAGTCGGCCGCCGCGTGCTCGTCGGTGTGGCCGCCGTCGATGAACACCAGCCCGACCGGTCCGCCCCATATCGCCGCGGCCCGCGGGGACCGGCCGACGACCGCGACGACGTGGTCCTCGAGGCCGGCGGCGTGGAGGGTGCGGCGGAAGGTCGGCAGGGTGTCCATCCGGCCGACCTCCGGGTCGACGACCTCCGGGTCGTGGTACTCCCAGCCGGGCTGCTGCTCCTCGGAGCCGCGGTGGTGGTCGACGGTAATCGTGACCGTGCCCGCGGCGCGGGCGGCGGCGGCCAGCAGGATCGTGGAGCGGCCGCAGTACGTGCCGACCTCCAGGAGCGGCAGCCGCAGCGCGCCGGCGGCGTCAGCGGCGGCGGCGTACAGGGCGAGGCCCTCGTCCACGGGCATGAAGCCCTTCGCGGCGCGGAACGCGGCGAGCGTGGCGGGGTCGGGGGACCCGGAGGTCTCGGGGGTCTCGGTGGGGGCGGAGGCAGGAGGGGTCACCGGGTCATCGTGCCGTACCGCTCGGCGGCGGCGCGGCGGCGGGGGTGGTCCATGGATCCGCGACATCCTCGCGCCCGTCCTGTCATCTGACCTTCCGTCAGATTGGAACAGGTTCTACCATCGCCCACGGCCGGCCGGCCGGTTCGAGATCCGAGAGAGGCGCTCCATGGGCATCGCCATCACGGAAGACCAGCGGGAACTGGCGCGCGCGGTGCGGGGGTGGTGCGCGCGGGCCGTGCCGTCCGAGGAGGTGCGCAAGCTGCTGGACGCCCCCGCGGGCGGGTCGGGGCGGCCCGCGTACTGGGCCGGGCTGGCCGGGCAGGGGCTGCTCGGGCCGCATCTGCCCGAGGCGTACGGCGGGGGCGGCGGCGGGCTGCTCGACCTCGCCGTCGTCCTGGAGGAGACCGGGCGCGCGGCCCTCCCCGGGCCGTATCTGCCGACCGTGCTCGCCTCGGCGGTGCTGGCGCGCGCGGGGCAGGGCGAGCTGACCGCCGCGCTCGCCGAGGGCGTGTGCGTCGGGGCGGTCGCCCTGAGCGCCGGTTCGCTCACCGCGACCCCGGTCGACGCGGCGCGGGGCTGGACGCTGGACGGGTGCGCCCCGCCCGTGCTCGGCGCGGCCGAGGCCGACCTCGTCGTGCTGGCCGCCACGACCGCCGACGGCGGCACCGCGTGGTTCGCCGTCGACGCCCGCGACCTGGAGATCCGCGCCCACGACGGCGCCGACCCGACCCGCCCGACCGCCGAGGTGAGGGCGGTGCGCACGGCCGTCCCCGCCGACCGGGCGCTCGCGGTGGACCCGGGGCTGGTACGGGACCTGGCGGCGGTCCTCCTCGCCGCCGAGGCCTGCGGGACGGCCGGGTGGGCCCTGGACACCGCGGTCGCGCACGCCAGGACGCGTGAGCAGTTCGGGCGGCCCATCGGCCAGTTCCAGGCGGTCAAGCACCTGTGCGCCGACATGCTCGTCCGCGTCGAGCAGGCGCGCGCCCTCACCTGGGACGCGGCCCGCGCGGCAGGCGAGGCGAACGAGGCGGGTGAGGCGGGCGAGGCGGGTGACGAAGGGGCGCGCGCACTGACCGCCGCGCTCGCCGCCGCCACCGCGCTCGACGCCGCCCACAGCTGTGCCAAGGACTGCATCCAGATCCTCGGCGGCATCGGCTTCACCTGGGAGCACGACGCCCACCTCCATCTCCGCCGCGCCACCGCCGCCCGGGCCCTGCTCGGCCCGGGCGGCGCCCACCGGCTGCGGGCCGCCCGGCTCGCCGCCGCGGGCGCGCGGCGCGAGCTGCGGCTGGAGCTCCCGGCGGAGGGGGAGGTCCGCCGGGACTACGAGCGGTACCGGGAGCAGGCGCGGGCCGCGATCGGGGCGGCGCGCGGCCTGGACCCCGGCGCCGCCCGCCGCGCCCTCGCGCCCACCGGCCACGCCGCCCCGCACCTGCCGCCCCCGTACGGGCTTGGCGCCGGACCCGTACAGCAGCTCGCGGTGCAGCGGGAGTTGGCCGACGCGGGGGTGGTCCTCGGCGACCTGGGGGTCGCCACCTGGGTCGTGCCCTCGCTCATCGCGTACGGGACGCCGGAGCAGCGGGAGCGCTATCTGCTGCCGACCCTGCGCGGCGAACTGCGGTGGTGCCAGCTGTTCTCCGAGCCGGAGGCGGGGTCCGACCTGGCGGCGCTGCGGACGAGGGCCGAGCGGACCGAGGAGGGGTGGCGGGTCAACGGGCAGAAGGTGTGGACGTCGGGGGCGCGGCGGGCGCACCACGGCATCCTGCTGGCCCGTACGAACCCCCGGGCGCCCAAGCACAAGGGGCTCACCTACTTCCTCGTCGACATGGAGCGCACCGCCGGGATCGACATCCGCCCGCTGCGGGAGATCACCGGGGAGTCGCTCTTCAACGAGGTCTATCTGGACGACGTCCTGCTGCCGCACGACGCGGTGGTGGGCGAGGTGGACGGCGGCTGGGCGGTGGCCCGCAACACGCTCGGCAACGAGCGCGTCCACATGGCGGACCAGCTGACCTTCGACACCGGCCTGGAGGCCCTGATCGCGCGCATGGCCGCCGACGGGGCCGGTGCCGACGACTGGGTGCGGGAGCGGGTCGGGGCGCTGGCGGCCGAGGCGCACGCACTGGCGTGCCTGGCGCTGCGCACCACCCTGCGGCAGGTGTCCGGCGTGGAGCCGGGGGCGGGCGCGAGCGTCCGCAAGCTCATCCAGACCGCGCACCAGCAGAAGGTCGCCGAGCTGGCCCTGGAACTGCTCGGCCCGGCGGGCGCGGTGCGCGAGGGCGCGGGGGAGCGGGCGCTGCACGGCTTTCTGATGTCCCGCTGTCTGACCATCGCCGGGGGTACGACGCAGGTGCAGCTGAACGTCGTCGCGGAGCGGATGCTGGGCCTCCCGCGCGACCCGGCGCCCGCGTAGCGCGCGACCGCGCGTCGCGTAGCCGGGCCCGTACGCGCGCGAACCGGCCTCGTACGCGTACGAACCGGCCTCGTACGCGTACGAGCCGGGGCTCGCACGGCACACGCCCCGGGGCCCGGGGCGCGCGGTCCACGCCCGGGGCGGGCGCGCACCCCCGCTTGGGCCCGTGCACATGCGCCTTCCGTGTGAGCCCTACGCCCAACGACCCAGGTAGGTACGACAAAAATACGATGCACCGTGCATGGCTCGGTGCCAGCATCACGCCCATGCCCGCCCACACCCCCTCCGCCACAGGTCACTCGTCCGCCGCAGCACGTGTCACCCCACCGGCCTGGGCGGTGCTGCTGGCCGCGTGTGCGGGGCAGTTCCTGGTCGTCCTCGATGTGTCCGTGGTCAATGTCGCGCTGCCGTCGATGCGTACGGACCTCGGGCTCGGCGAGACCGCGCTCCAGTGGGTGGTCAACGCCTACGCGCTCACCTTCGCCGGGTTTCTGCTGCTCGGCGGCCGGGCCGCCGACCTCTTCGGGCGCAAACGGGCCTTCCTCGTCGGCCTGGGCCTGTTCACCGTGGCCAGCCTGGCGGGCGGACTCGCCCAGGAGCCCTGGCAGCTGGTCGCCGCCCGCGCCGCCCAGGGCCTGGGCGCGGCCGTGCTCTCCCCGGCCACCCTCACCATCCTCACCACCTCCTTCCCGGGCGGCGCGGCCCGCACCCGGGCCATCAGCACCTGGACGGCGGTCGGCGCGGGCGGCGGCGCCGCGGGCGGGCTGGTCGGCGGGGTGCTCACCGACTACCTCTCCTGGCGCTGGGTGCTGCTGGTCAATGTGCCCGTGGGCGCGCTGGTGCTGGTCGCCGGGGCGGTGTGGCTGGCCGAGAGCCGGGCGCCGGCCGAACGCCGGCTCGACGTACCGGGCGCGGTCCTCGTCACGGCGGGGGTCTCCTCGCTCGCGTACGGCATCGTGCAGACCGAGCGGCACGGCTGGGCCGCCACCGCCTCGCTGGTACCGCTGCTCGGCGGGCTGGCCCTGCTCGGCGTCTTCCTCGCCGTCGAGGCGCGCACCCGGGCCCCGCTGATGCCGCTGGGGCTGTTCCGCATCAGGGCGGTGTGGGCGGCGAACTCGGTGATGCTGGTGTGCGGCGGCGGCATGTTCGCGATGTGGTACTTCATGTCGCTGTATCTCCAGAACGTGCTGCACTTCAGCCCCGTCGAGGCCGGTCTCGCCTTCCTCCCGCACACCCTGTCCATCGTCCTCGGCTCCAAGCTCGCGCCCCGGCTGATGGCGGTGTTCAGCGGCAAGGCGCTGGCGATGACCGGCGGGATCCTGGCCGTCGTCGGCTACGCCTGGCAGAGCCGGATGGACGCCGACGGCACCTTCGCCGGTACGGTCCTGGGCCCCGCGATCGTCATGTCGCTCGGCTCCGGGCTGATGATGACCCCGCTGGCCACGGCCGCCACCTCGGGCGCCGCGCCGTCCGAGGCCGGGCTGGTGGCGGGCCTGGTCAACACCAGCCGGCAGATCGGCGGCGCGCTCGGCCTCACCGTGCTGACCACGGTCGCCGCCGAGCGCATCGCCGCGACCGAGGGCGGCGGTGGCGGCACCGGCGGTGGCGCTGACGGGCCGGGGCCGGTGGCGCTGGCCGCCGGATACGCCCACGCGTTCACCGTCGCCTCGGGCATCATCGCGGCCGCCGTGGTCCTGATGGCCGTGGCCCTCCCGCGCCGACGCGCCTGAGAATTCCTCCGGGGCCGGGCAACGGTTCGCCGCCCCCATGGACTCCGTAGAGCGAAGGAGGTGCCCATGGGGGACAAGACGGCGAACCGGGACGAGGAGTTCCGGGAGTTCGTCACCACGCGATGGCCGAGGCTGCTGCGCACGGCGTATCTGCTCAGCGGCGACCAGCACACCGCCGAGGACCTGGTCCAGTCGGCCCTGGTGCGGGCCTACGTGGCATGGCGGCGGGTCAGCGCCGCCGACGAGCCGGACGCCTATGTGCGCCGCATCCTCGTCAACGAGCACGCGCGGCGACACCGCAGAAGGCTGAAGGAGTTCCTGACCTTCGGCCCGGGCGACCTGGCCCACCAGGTGACCGACCGGGACCGGATGGCCCTGGCCGACGACCGGGCCGTGCTGCGCCACGCCCTGGCGCAACTGCCGCCCCGGCAGCGCCAGGCCGTCGTGCTGCGCTATTGGGAGGACCTCAGCGAGTCGCAGGTGGCGAGCACCATGGGCTGCTCGGTCGGAACGGTCAAGAGCCAGGCGGCGAAGGGGCTGGCGAAGCTCCGGGCCGCGCTGGCGCTCGAAGGCGTGACCGCGGGTCACGGGGAGGCGCGATGAACAGGGAGTCGTGGTACGTGGAGTCCGAGCACGGGAGCGACCCGGACCGGGAAACGGGCGCGGTGGCGGGCCGCCTGGCGGCGATCGCGGACGAGGTGACCATCGGACCCGCGCCCTACCCGGACGTGGTCCGCGACGGCCGCCGGCGCAGGACCCGCCGTCGCGCGGGGGCCACCGCCCTGGCGGTCACGGCCGTGCTGGTGGCCGGAGGGGTGAGCCTCGGGGACTTCGGCGGCTCCGGCCAGGGCGGGACGGCGACGGCGGCCGCCGCCCCGGTGACCGCGCCGGCCGCGCTGCACCCGGTCACCACCGTGGTGAGCAAGGGGAAGACCGACGGGAAGCGCTGGGAGGTCTCGGTCACCGTCTACGGGCCCGCGCGGACGAAGGAGGAGGCGCACCGCCAGTACGACCTGGCGAAGCGCCGTGGGGACGCCTATCCGATCCTGGACGACAGGTGGGAGGGGAAGTACCCGAAGAACCTGCGCATCGGCGTGACCTGGTTCTCCACCCGGGTGACCGAGGGCACGAAGAAGCCGCGGACGATGGCGGACTGGGTGTTGCCCAAGCCCGGCAAGGGGGAGACGCTGCTGGGCGGTACGTATCAGCACTACGGCGCCCGGGCCGACGCGATGGGCCTGGCATGGCTGGCGCCGACGGTGGAGCGCGTGGTGGTCCACTGGAAGGACGGTTCGACCGACGAGCCGAAGCTGGTCTCGGTGAAGGGCACCGACGTTCGCTGGATCGTGAGCGAGCGTCCGGCCGCCGGGGTGCCGGACCATTTCATCGACCTCTACGACGACAAGGGGAAGCGGACGCGGCGCGGGCCCGCCGTACCGCTGGAGCACGTGAAGAAGCAGACGCGGCGGACGGCCGTGAAGAAGGAGCAGCTGAAGGCCCTGACGAAGACCGGCCGGGAGACGCCGGTGAAGATCACCGAGCTGAGGTGACCGCGGTGACCGAGGTGGCCACGGCGACCGAGGTGACCTGAGGGTGACGGGCCGGGCGGCCCCGGGGCGGCGCGACGGGGGCGCGGGCCGCGGGGCCGCCCCTCCGCGTCACAGCCACCCGTTCTGCCGCGCCGCCCGCACCGCCTCCATGCGATTGCGGGTCTGGGTCTTCCCGATGGCCGAGGACAGATAGTTCCGGACGGTCGCGGGGGACAGATGGACCCTGGCGGCGATGTCCGCGACGGTCGCCCCGTCCACCGCCGCCGCCAGCACGTCCCGCTCGCGCGGCGTCAGCGGGTTGGGGCCCGCGCTCAGGGCCGCCGCGGCCAGTCCCGGGTCGATGACCCGCTCGCCCGCGAGCACCCGGCGCACCGCGACGGCCAGCTCCTCCACCGGGCCGTCCTTGACCAGGAACCCGGAGGCGCCCGCCTCCATCGCGCGGCGCAGATAGCCGGGGCGGCCGAAGGTGGTCAGGATCAGCACATGGCAGCCCGGGAGCTCCTCGCGCAGCGCCGCGGCGGCGTCCAGGCCGCTGCGGCCCGGGAGTTCGATGTCGAGGAGGGCCACGTCCGGCCGCGCCTCCAGCGCGCGGGGCACGATCTCGTCGCCGTCGCCGACCTGCGCGACGATCTCGAAGTCCGGCTCCAGGCCGAGCAGCAGGGCCAGTGCGCCCCGCATCATCCCCTGGTCCTCGGCGAGCAGTAGCCTGATCACGAGGTGTGGACCCCCTTGACGTCCATCGGTCCCTCTTCCTCGCCGTCCGCGTCGATTCGGTCCACCGGCAGCGCGGCCGCGAGCCGGAAGCCACGGCGCCCGGCCGGGCCGGACTCCAGCGAGCCGCCCGCCGCGGCGAGCCGCTCGGCCAGGCCCTTCAGCCCCGTCCCGCCGACCCTGCCCGCCGCGCCCGCCGCGGACTTGTCGGGCGCACCGGCGGAACGGGAGCCTACGCCGTTCCCGTCGTCGACGATCTCCAGATGCACCTGATCGGCCCCCTGATCCACCTCGATCTCGCACCGGCGCGCTCCGCTGTGCCGCACCACATTGGTCACCCCCTCGCGGACCACCCAGCCCAGCAGCGCCTCGGCCTGCGGGGGCAGCGACGGCCCGGACCGGCGGACCACGGCGTCGATGCCCGAGGCGTCGAGCAGCGAGCGGGCGTGGTCCAGCTCGGTGGCCAGGCTGCCCTCGCGGTAGCCGGTGACGGCCTCCCGGATCTCGGTGAGGGCCTGGCGGCCGACGGCCTCTATGTCGGCGGCCTGGCCCAGCGCGGCGTCCAGGTCGCGCGGGGCGAGCCGGCGTACGGCCTCGGCCTTGACCACCACGACCGACATGGTGTGGCCCAGCAGGTCGTGCAGATCGCGGGAGAAACGCAGCCGCTCCTGCTCGACGGCGGCGTGGGCCAGCTCCTGGCGGGTCGCGCGCAGCTCGGCGACGGTGTCGAAGAGCGACAGGATCGCCGCCGCCATCAGGCCGGACAGCACCGTTCCGTAGGCGACGGTCAGCGCGTCGTCCGAGCCGCCGCGCCAGCCGGAGACGATCCCCGCGGAGCCCGCGTACCCCAGCACCAGCGGTCCCAGCCGCCGGCCCCGGACCACGATGCCGGTGGCCAGCGACAGCAGCGGGAAGCAGAGCAGCCAGTTGCCCGCGTAGCCGATGGACAGGGCGTACGTGGTGGCGGCCAGCCCGGCGAGCGAGCCGAGGCACAGCGGGGTGCGGCGGCGGCGCTTGTCGAGGCCGGTGTAGACCACCGTGACGTACAGCGCGCAGAAGGCGGTCACCCCGGCGGCGCCGAGCCACGGCAGCGGGGTCCTGCCCTGGATCAGGTCCTGGACGTCCCCTGTGAGCATGAAGAGCCAGGGCAGGAAGGCGCGCGGGCCGGGCGGCTTGCGCCGCTCGAGGTCCGGGGCATCCGAGGTGGCCGTGGTTCTGGCAGGCATGGTCAGAGGTTACGGAAGCCGTGGGTGAGCTGGGCAGATGCGGTTGTCAGGGACAGACCCATGACATTTGTCCCGGGCGGGCGGGACGGGGCCGGTCAACCCATCTGACAACCCGTCAGCAGTCTTCCCAGTGCATGGGGATTGGGCTATACAAGGGGCCATCGGCTAGAACACGTTCCTGTGTCGATATGCGGCTCCGCCGCGCGGGCTGCCGTACGCGTCCGTACGCGTCCGTACGCGTCCGTACGCGGAACCCGCGGCGGCCGACCAGTTACGACCCCGGCGCGGCCGACGGTGCGGACGGGCGGGCCGGGGTCTTCCACACCGTGGCGAGGAGTGCTCCCAGCAATGCCCATCGACGCAGCCAAGGCCGTCTCGGCCGAACCCCGGACGACCGCTCTCACCTGGGGCCACAAGGACATCCAGCTCTACCACCTCGGCGTGGGCGCGGGCGTCCCGGCCACCGACCCCGACGAACTGCGCTACACCCTCGAGAGCAGGCTGCACGTCCTCCCCAGCTTCGCCACGGTCGCGGGCGGCGGCATGGCGGTGGCCGGCGGCCTCAGCGCCCCGGGCATCGACGTCGACCTCGCCGCCGTCCTGCACGGCGGCCAGACCATCGCGCTGCACCGGCCCATCCCGCTCGCCGGGGCCGCCACCCAGACGTCGAAGGTCGCCGCAGTCCACGACAAGGGCAAGGCCGCGGTCATCGTGCTGCGCAGCGAGGTCGCCGACGCGGACGGGCCGCTGTGGACCTGCGACACCGGGATCTTCGTACGCGGAGAGGGCGGCTTCGGCGGCGAACGCGGGCCCGCCGACCGGCTCGAACTCCCCGCCCGCGAGCCCGACCTGACCGTCGAGCGAGCGATCCGCGAGGACCAGGCGCTTCTCTACCGCCTGTCCGGCGACTGGAACCCGCTCCACGCCGACCCCGAGTTCGCCAAGGTCGCGGGGTTCGACCGGCCGATCCTGCACGGCCTGTGCTCGTACGGGATCGCCCTCAAGGCCGTCGTGGACAGCGCCCTGGGCGGCGACGTCGCCCGCGTCCGCTCGTACACCACGCGGTTCGCCGGGGTCGTCTTCCCCGGCGAGACGCTGCGCATCCGGATGTGGCGAGATTCAGACCCAGACTCAGCCTCAGCCTCCGCCTCCGTGCAGTTGCTGGCCACGGCCGTGGAACGGGACGACGCGCCGGTCCTCACCGACACGGTCGTCAAGCACGACTGAAGAAACAGAGACCCCGCACGGACGAGAGGAGCCGCTGTGCGCGCAGCCGTACTGCACGAGATAGGGCAGGACAAGCTCGAAGTCCTCGACGACATGGAGGCGGTGGGCTTCGGCCCGGGCAAGGTCAGGCTGCGCGTCAAGGCCACCGGGCTGTGCCACTCCGACCTGTCGGCCATGAGCGGCGTACTGCCCCAGCCGGGGCCCTTCGTCCCCGGGCACGAGGGTGCGGGCGAGATCGTCGAGGTGGGCGAGGGGGTGACCGGCCTGAGCCCGGGCGACCGGGCGCTGGTCTGCTGGCTGCCCGCCTGCGGCGCGTGTCCGTCCTGCGAGCGCGGCCAGTCCCATCTGTGCCTGACCGGGTTCATGAACGCCGGCACCCCCAACTTCAGGCGCCCCGGCGGCGCCCCCGAGGACGTCTTCGGCTTCGCCGGGACCGGCACCTTCGCCGAGGAGGTCGTGCTGCCCGCGCAGTGCGCCGTACCGATCCCCGACGATGTGCCGTACGACATCGCGGCCCTCATCGGCTGCGGGGTGACCACGGGGCTCGGCGCGGTCCTCAACACGGCCGGGGTCGAGGCGGGCTCCTCGGTCGCGGTCATCGGCTGCGGCGGCGTGGGCATCAGCGCCCTCCAGGGCGCCCGGGCGGTGGGCGCCGCGCAGATCGTCGCCGTCGACCCGGTCGAGTCGCGGCGCCAGGCGGCGCTGCGCTTCGGCGCCACGGAAGCGGTGGCGCCCGAGGGCCTGGACGACGCCAAGAACCGCGTCACCTCGGGCGAGGGCTTCGACTACGTCTTCGAGGTCGTCGGCAGGTCCGCCACCGCCCGCACGGCCTACGAGGCGACGCGGCGCGGCGGCACGCTGTGCGTGGTCGGGGCGGGGGCGCTGGACGACTACCTGAAGCTCAGCATGTTCGAGCTGTTCTTCGACGAGAAGCGCATCCTGCCCTCGCTGTACGGCGGCGGCGATGTGCTCCGCTCGTACCGGCGGGCCGTCGCACTGTGGCGGGCGGGCCGGATCGACCTCGAAGGGCTCATCACCCACCGCGTACGGCTCGGCGAGATCAACGACGCGCTGGACCAGATGCGGACGGGGGAATCGCTGCGCACCTGCATCCAGATCTGAACGACACAGACGACACGGAGGACGTTCATGCCGCGCATGCCGCTGGCGGGGAAGACCGCGATCGTCACGGGCGCCGGGCGTGGCCTCGGCCGCGCCGAGGCGCTGGAGCTGGCGCGCCTGGGCGCGAGCGTCGTCGTCAACGACTTCGGCCGGCCCGGACGCGACGGCTCCGGCGAGGCCTCGGCCGCCCCGGCCGAGGAGGTCGCCCGGGAGATCCGGGCGGCCGGCGGACAGGCCACGGCCCACGTCGGGGACGTGGCCGACTTCGAGCAGGCGGGCGAGCTGGTGCGGCTGGCCGTCGACACGTACGGCGCGCTCGACATCCTGGTCAACAACGCGGGCATCCTGCGGGACCGGATGGTCTTCTCGATGTCCGAGGACGAGTGGGACTCGGTCATCCGCGTCCATCTCAAGGGCCACTTCAACATGACCCGCTTCGCCGCCGCCCACTGGCGGGAGCGGTCCAAGGCGGCGGAGGGCGGCCCGGTCGGCGGCCGGATCGTGAACACCTCCTCCGAGGCGTTCCTCGCCGGCTCCCCGGGCCAGCCGAACTACGCGGCGGCCAAGGGCGGCATCGTCGGGCTGACGACCTCCACGGCGGGGGCGCTCGCCAAGTACGGGGTGACGGCCAACGTCATCTGCCCACGCGCCCGCACCCGGATGACCGAGGACGTCTTCGCGGCCCTCGAACTCCCCGAGGACGGCGGCCTCGACGCGCTCGCGCCCGAGCATGTCGCCCCGCTCGTCGGCTACCTGGCGGCGCCGGAGGCGGCGGGGATCAGCGGGCAGGTCTTCGTCGTCCACGGCGGGATGGTGGCCGTCCTGGAGCGGCCGAGGGTGGCGACGAAGCTGGACACGGCGAAGGAGGCGTTCACCTTCGAGGAACTGGACGGGGCCCTGACGCCGTACTTCGCCGGCCGGCCGCGGGGGGAGACCTTCGCGGCGGTGGAGGTGCTGGGGCTCAAGCGGGGGTGACCCGGAGTGGATCTGGACCGCCGGTCCCATTGCATCTAGCCTTGGCCACGGCCTGACATCCGATCACGTGGCATGAGCGGGGGCCGTCATCGTGCTCCGGCAGGATTCCCCGTGCTGTGTGCCGTGTGCCGTGCGCCGTGGGTGCGTACGGCCGGTGACCGCTGCCGCTCGCCCAGGGAGTGCTCCACCATGACCACGACCCCCTCCACGGCGCCCGACATCCTCTCCCCGGAGTTCGCGGCGGACCCGTACCCCGCCTACCGGACCATGCGCGAGGACTTTCCGCTGATCCGCCACCAAGCGACCGACGCCTACATCGTCTCCCGCTACGAGGACGTCGCCCGGGCGTTCAAGGACCCGGTGTTCACCAGCCGCAACTACGACTGGCAGCTGGAGCCGGTGCACGGCCGGACCATTCTCCAGATGGACGGGCGCGAGCACTCCGTGCGCCGCGCGCTGGTGGCGCCCGCCTTCAGGGGAAAGGATCTACAGGAGAAGTTCCTGCCCGTCATCGAGCGCAACTCCCGGGAACTCATCGACGCCTTCCGGGACGCTCCGGAAGCCGATCTGGTGGGACAGTACGCGACCCGCTTCCCGATCAACGTGATCGTCGACATGCTCGGTCTTGACCGGGCGGACCACGGCCGGTTCCACGTCTGGTACACCTCGATCATCGACTTCCTGGGCAATCTGAGCCAGGACCCCGAGGTCGCGGCGGCGGGGGTGCGCACCCGGGACGAACTCGCCGCCTACATGATCCCGATCATCCAGGACCGGCGCGCACGTCCGGGTGACGATCTGCTCTCCGTCCTGTGCGCCGCCGAGATCGACGGCACGCGGATGAGCGACGAGGACATCAAGGCCTTCGTCAGCCTGCTGCTCGCGGCCGGCGGCGAGACGACGGACAAGGCCATCGCCGGCCTCTTCCGCAATCTGCTGGCCCATCCGGAGCAACTGGCGGCCGTGCGCGAGGACCGTACGCTCATTCCGGCGGCCTTCGCCGAGACGCTGCGCTTCACGCCTCCGGTGCACATGATCATGCGTCAGCCGAGTGAGGACGTGGAGATGAGCGGCGGCACGATTCCGGCGGGTGCCACCGTCACCTGTCTGATCGGAGCGGCCAACCGTGACGAGAGCCGTTACGCCGATCCCGACACGTTCAACATCTTCCGTGAGGACCTGACGACCAGCAGCGCCTTCTCGGCCGCCGCGGACCATCTGGCGTTCGCGCTCGGCCGGCACTTCTGCGTGGGGGCGCTGCTGGCGAAGACCGAGGTCGAGGTGGGCGTCAACCACCTGCTGGACGCCTTCCCGGCGATGGCCTTCGCCGATGGCGATGGCGATGGCGAGGCCCCCGCCGAGACAGGCGTGTTCACCCGGGGCCCCGGCTCGCTGCGGGTGCGGTTCGGCCAGCGGGTTTAAGGCTCTCCGACCCCGGGCGTCAGGACGCTGCCGCCGCCTCCTCGCCGGGGCGGCGGTGGCGGCCGTGGGGCGCGGTCTGGGCGTCCTCGGGCGCGGCCTGCGCGGCCTGGCCCCGGTGCTTGCCGTGGGCCGTGGCGTCGGCCCCGGCCGCCGCTGCCGCCTCCTGCGGACGCGCCTCGGTCATGTTGGTGCGGGCTTGGGACATCTGGGAAGTCACCCCGTCAGATTGCTGCGTACGGTGCGCGGGGGGCCGGTCGTGAGGACAGAAGACGCCATGACGCTGTCCATGCGTGACGCATCAAGCGTCCCGCGGGTCTACGGAACGCACAGCTGTCACAGCCCCCGAACGATTTTAACCAGAGCGTCGATCTCGGACCCACCGGGGTGGACGGGGCGGACGGGACTGATGGGACGGGTGGGTCGGGTGAGCGGGGCGGAGTTGCTCGGGGCGGGCGAGCGGCGCCTGCTGTAGCGGTACGGGGCGCGCGGCGGTGCCGGACTCCTGCCCGGGGGCGAGCTCGGGTCTGAGCCGGCGGGCGGGCAGGCGCCCGGCCTCCCGCTCCCGTACGCCCTCCCGCTTCTGCCCCCGCTCCGAGCCGGGCGGCGGTGCGGCGGGCGGTGCGATCGGCGCGGCGATCGGCCCGATGGTCGGCGCGATGGTCGGCGCGGTCCTGGCCGTCGGAGCCCCGGGGCCCGGCTCCGCCTCCGGGCCGGTCTCCTGCTCGACCCCGGCCCAGGACCCCGTCCCGGCCCAGGGCTCGACCCCGGTCTCGCCCGCGGGGGTCGCCCCCGGCCGGACCCGGGTCCAGGACGCCACCGCCGCGCCCGTCGCCAGAGAGATCGCCGGGGACGGCGCCGGCGCGGGCCGCCCCGGCCCCGCCGGCCGCACCGGCCGCGGCAGATCCAGCGGCCCCACCACGCGGTCCACCCGGGCCACCCGCGCGATGCGCGCCGCCCGCGGTGACTCCTGCGGCTCCTGTGACTCCTGCGGCTCCGCCGGCTCGGGCATCCGCAGCCGCGCCACCCCGCACGGCACCTGCCCCGTCGCGTACGGCAGCCGCAGCTCGCCGTCCCGGGTCCACAGGCCCGCGCCCGCCAGCCACCCCTCCGGCGCCGGGAGCTGCCGCAACCGCCGCTCGGAGGGCCGCCACAGGCCCACCCACGGCCGCCCGGCCGGGCCGTCGAGGCGGAAGGCCACCGCGCACGCCTCCGGCGTCAGCACCTGGCCCGGCTGCACCGCGAAGGGCGTGGCCTCGGCCTGCGCGGGCCGCAGGCAGTCCGGGAATCTGACCGGGCGGGCGCTGCCCAGCACGCCCCACCCCAGCCGCTCGTCCCCGGGCGCGTCGGACCGTACGAGCAGCAGGCCGCTGTCCGGGTCGGCCAGCAGCAGCCGGTCGTCGCTGTCGTCGGTGATCTGGAGCAGCGGGCTGGTCTCGCCGGCCCGCCGCAGATCGACGACCACGGTCTTGGTGCGGCCGTCGAGCCGCCGGTCGAGGGCGAGCAGCCGCCCCGTACGGTCCAGCCAGATGCCGCCCGTGCAGCGGCCGGGCAGCTCGGCCAGGTGCTGCGGCCCGAAGCCGCCGCCGTGCACCAGCCACACCGAGGTCGACCGCTCGCCGTGGCCGAGCGCGAAGGCGAACGAGCCGCCGGGGGCGGGCGGCAGCAGCGACAGCTCGGCGCATTCGATGGCGCCCAGCGGCCGCTCGCCGGTGCCGGGGCCGGCCGGGTAGAGCAGGGAGAGGGTGTGGCGGCCGGCCACCCGGCGGCGGATGAGCACCTGCCCATCGGCCAGGGGCAGCACCTCGCTGTCCGGCTCCTCGGGCTGGGCCGCGGGCAGCGGCACGGTATAGGGCTCGGGTCCGTCGAGCGTCCAGCGCTCGGGGAACCAGCAGCCCGCCTCGCCGCTGAGCGCGAGCCGGGCTCCGTACGAACCGTCCGCGGCGATCGTGAACGCCGCTCGGCGCCGGTGAGCGGCGCCCTGGGCACCGGTGGCGCCTGCGGCGAGCGCGGCATCGAAGGCACAGGCTGTCATGGTTCAGTCCACCTCCGGCCACTGAACGTAGTTATCGCACTCGCTGCCGAACGCCGAAATCGGGGAGCTTCACACGTAAGTGTGTCTGTTGCCCGATTCGCCTGAGAAGTCGAGCCGGGCTGTGCTGCGTGCCGGACCCGACCCCCGGCCCCGGCCCCCCGCCACGAACCGTCCTCGCGGTGCGTCGCGGTGAGTGAAGACAGGGGCAAGGCTTGGGGGTGATCCGGGAGGTAGCCTTGCCCCGTGCCCGCACTCTCTGACGTCCTCGCCGCACTCGACGCACTCTGGCCCCCCGAGCGGGCGGAGCAGTGGGACGCCGTCGGTACGGTCTGCGGGGACCCCGGCGCCGAGGTCGGCCGCGTCCTGTTCGCCGTCGACCCCGTGCAGGAAGTCGCCGACGAGGCGGTGAAGCTGGGCGCCGACCTGCTGGTCACCCACCACCCGCTCTATCTGCGCGGCACGACCACGGTCGCGGCCTCCACCTTCAAGGGCCGGGTCGTGCACACCCTGATCAAGAACGACATCGCGCTGCACGTCGCGCACACCAACGCCGACCGCGCCGACCCCGGCGTCTCCGACGCCCTCGCCGGCGCCCTCGACCTGCGGATCACCGGCCCGCTGGTGCCCGACCCCACCGACCCCGCGGGCCGCCGCGGCCTCGGCCGGGTCTGCGAGCTGGACCACCCCGTCGCGCTGCGGGACTTCGCCGAGCGCGCCGCCGCCCGGCTGCCCGCCACCGTGCAGGGCATCCGCGTCGCGGGCGACCCCGACCGGCTGATCCGTACGGTCGCCGTCTGCGGCGGCTCAGGCGACAGCCTCTTCGACGAGGTGCGCGCGGCCGGGGTCGACGCCTACCTCACCGCCGATCTGCGCCACCACCCCGCCTCCGAGGCCCAGCAGGTCGCGGCGATGTCCGCGTCCGCCGGCGGGGACGGTCTCGCGCTGCTCGACGCGGCCCACTGGGCCACCGAGTGGCCGTGGGTCGAGCAGGCCGCCGCGCAGCTCGACGAGATCTCCGACCGGCACGGCTGGGGTCTGCGCACCCATATCTCCCGTACGGTCACCGACCCTTGGACCGCTCACGCGCCCACCACCGCTCACGTCCCTTCCACCACCACCCCTGGAGCCCCACGCTGAACGCCGCGCCCGCCGACCAGATCCGCCTCCTCGAGGTCCAGGCCCTCGACGTCCGGCTCTCCCAACTCGCCCACAAGCGCCGGACGCTGCCCGAGCACGCGGAGCTCGACACCCTGAACGCCGACCTCACCCAGCTGCGCGACCTCCTCGTGGCGGCGCAGACCGAGGAGAGCGACACCGCCCGTGAGCAGACGAAGGCGGAGCAGGACGTGGACCAGGTGCGCCAGCGCGCCGCCCGCGACCAGAAGCGCCTCGACTCCGGCGCCGTCACCTCCCCGAAGGACCTGGAGAACCTCCAGCACGAGATCGTCTCCCTCGCCAAGCGCCAGAGCGACCTGGAGGACGTCGTCCTGGAGGTCATGGAGCGCCGCGAGTCCGCGCAGGAGCGGGTGACCGAGCTGACCGGCCGCGTCGAGTCGCTCCAGACCAAGATCGGCGACGCCGCCGCCCGGCGGGACACGGCGGCCGGGGAGATCGACGCCGAGGTGGCCACCGTCACCAAGGAGCGCGGGGTCATCGCCGGGACGATCCCCGCCGACCTGCTCAAGCTCTACGACAAGCTGCGCGAGCAGCAGGGCGGCGTCGGCGCGGCCCGGCTCTACCAGCGGCGCTGCGACGGCTGCCGCCAGGAGCTGGCGATCACCGAGCTCAACGAGGTGCGGGCGGCGGCTCCGGACGCGGTGGTGCGGTGCGAGAACTGCCGCCGCATCCTGGTCCGTACGCCCGAATCGGGGCTGTAGGCCGATGGCGCGTCGCTTCGTCGTCGAGGCGGACGGCGGCTCCCGGGGCAACCCGGGGCCGGCCGGCTACGGCGCGGTCGTCCTCGACCCGGAGACGGGCGAGACCCTCGCCGAGGCGGCGGAGTACATCGGTCCGGCGACCAACAACGTCGCCGAGTACAAGGGCCTGATCGCCGGGTTGCGGGCGGTGCGCGCCCTCGACCCGGAGGCCGAGGTCGAGGTCCGGATGGACTCCAAGCTCGTGGTCGAGCAGATGTCGGGCCGCTGGAAGGTCAAGCACCCCGGCATGCGCCCGCTCGCGGCCGAGGCCAGGGGGATCTTCCCGCCCGCTCAGGTGTCGTACGAGTGGATTCCGCGCGAGCGGAACAAGCACGCGGACCGGCTCGCCAACGAGGCGATGGACGCGGGCAAGCGGGGGGAGCAGTGGCGGCCGACCGCTGGAGTCGCGCCGTCCGCCGACGGCGCCGTTGAGGCATCCGCCGAGGCCGCCGCCCCGGCCGTGGCGCCCCCCGGCTGGGCCGCCCCCGCCGACCTGGGCGCCCCGGCCACCTTCGTGCTGCTCCGGCACGGCGAGACCGCGCTGACCCCGGAGAAGCGCTTCTCCGGCACCGGCGGCTCCGACCCCGAGCTCTCGCCCGTGGGCCGCCGCCAGGCCGAACTCGTGGCGGCGGCGCTGGCCGCGCGCGGCACCATCCAGGCCGTGGTCAGCTCGCCGCTCAGGCGCTGTGTCGGCACGGCAGAGGCGGTGGCGGCGCGGCTCGGCCTCGACGTCCACATCGAAGAGGGGCTGCGGGAGACCGACTTCGGGGCCTGGGAGGGTCTGACGTTCGCCGAGGTGCGGGAGCGCCACCCGGACGACCTCCAGGCCTGGCTGGCCTCCTCGAAGGCCGCCCCCACGGGCGGCGGCGAGAGCTTCGCGGCGGTCGCCCGCCGGGTCGCGGTCACCCGCGACCAGCTCGTCGCGCGCTACGCGGGCCTTACGGTGCTGCTGGTCACGCATGTGACGCCGATCAAGACCCTGGTCCGGCTGGCGTTGGGCGCGCCGCCGGAGGCGCTGTTCCGGATGGAGATCTCCGCGGCGTCGCTGTCGGCGCTGGCGTACTACGCGGACGGCAACGCGTCGCTGCGGCTGCTGAACGACACGACGCACCTGCGGTAGCCGTCAGCCGCTAGCGCGCACTACCGCAGCGCCGCCGCCTCGCGCGCGAGATCCGTCACCCGCGCCCAGTCACGCACGGCGATCGCGTCCGGCGGCAGCATCCAAGTGCCGCCGACGCAGCCCACGTTGGGAAGGGCCAGATAGCCCGGGGCGCGGGAGGCGTCGATGCCGCCGGTGGGGCAGAAGCGGGCCTGGGGGAGCGGGGAGGCGAGCGACCGCAGATAGGCCGTCCCCCCGGCCGCCTCCGCCGGGAAGAACTTCATCTCGGTCACCCCGTGCTCCAGCAGCGCCACGACCTCCGACGTGGTGGAGACCCCCGGCAGAAACGGCACACCCGAGGCGCGCATCGCGCCCAGCAGCCGGTCCGTCCACCCCGGGCTGACCAGGAAGCGCGCGCCGGCCGCGACGGAAGCCTCCACATGCTCGGGCGCCAGCACCGTACCGGCGCCGACGACCGCCTCGGGCACCTCCTCGGCGATGGCCCGGATGGCGGCCGGGGCGGCCGGGGTGCGCAGCGTCACCTCGATCGCGGGCAGCCCGCCCGCGACGAGCGCGCGGGCCATCGGCACGGCGTCATCCGCGTCGTCGATGACGACGACGGGGATGACGGGGGCGAGGTCGAGTACAGAGGAGGTCACGGCGGCCATCCTGCCGCCGCCGGGCACATGGCGCAACGGCCGTTGCGCAGGATGCAACGCCGCTGGCCGGCCCTGACCGCCTACAACTCCGTGACCACCACATCCACCGCCCAGCCCCGCCCCGGCCGGCCCGGCGCGGCCGCCTCCACGGTGTAGCCGAGCTTCTGCAGTGCTTCCACCAGCGCCTCGGGCCCGCCCGGGTCCACCCCCGCCACCAGCAGATCCCGCACCAGCCGCCCCTTGGTCGCCTTGTTGAAGTGGCTGACCACCGACCGCTTCTCGACCCCGTTCACGATCTTCGACTGGAGCACGCGCACGGTCGCCGTACGCTCCGCCACCTCACCCTTCGGCTTCCACGCCGTGGCGTACGCCGCCGACCGCAGATCCAGCACCAGCCCGTCCCCGGCCGCCTCCGGCAGCACCTCGCTCATCGGCCCCCGCCAGAACGCCCCGAGCGCGCCGAGGCCCGGCAGCTTCACGCCCATCGAGCAGCGGTACGACGGGATCCGGTCGTCGATCCGCACGGCGCCCCACAGTCCGGAGAACACCAGCAGCGACCGCTCCGCGCGGCGCCGGGCGGCGGCGGGCAGGGTGGCCAACCCGAGCGCGTCGTACAGGACGCCGGTGTAGATCTCCCCGGCCGGGCGCGTCCCGGCCTCCCGCAGCGCCGCGTTCTTGGCCACCTCGCCGCGCAGCCCCTCGCTCAGCCCGAGCACCTCGGCGGCCTTCCCCACATCGCCCGAGCACAGCGACACCAACTCGTCGAGCACCGCCGCCCGCGCCTCGCCCAGCCCCGGCAGCGACAGCGCCCCCGGCTCCAGCGGGTCCCCCGACTCCGCCGGGGCCTTTCCCTCCGACGGCGGCAACAGCACGAGCACGGTCTTCTCTCCTTCGCTCCACGACTCCCCGGCGGGCGGGCCCGTCGCAGCCTACGGCCTGACGACACCACGACGGCCGCTGCCCTGCGCGCGGGCATCTGTGCCACGATCGAGTGAGGAAGACTCTCTTTCGCGCGGTGCCGACCCCCTCGGTACCTACGGTGGCGGCGAGACAGGGAAGGGGCGTGGCATGAGCGCCATGGCACATGAACCGCTCACGCAGGAGGAAATCCTGCTGGAGGGTTTCTTGGCCCTGGGTACGCCGGAAGGCTTCCGGGCCGAGTTGATCGAGGGGGAGATCCTCGTGACACCGCCGCCGGACGGGGAGCACGAGGACTACATCAGTCTGATCGTTGAGCAGGTGTTCGCCCGGTCCGCGGCACGCATGCAGTTCTCCGGAAACAAGGGGCTCAAGGTCCCACGCGGCGGACTGTGTGTGCGTAACCATGTGATCCCCGACGGGACGTTCGCGCCCCGAGAGCTCCGACTCTTCCGAGAGGCCGAGTCCTGGATGCCGTGCGAGGGCGTATCCATGGTCGTCGAGGTCACCTCGACTAAGCCGGACCGCGACCGGGAGGCCAAACGCCACTGCTACGCAAGCGGGGGCATCCCGATCTATCTCCTCGTCGACCGGGAGAAGAGCTCGGTGACGCTGTTCAACGAGCCGGAGAGGGCCGATTACCGGGAATCCGTCATGATCCCCTTCGGCAAGTCGATCGACCTTCCCGCGCCCTTCTCCTTCACCCTGGAGACCGCCGACTTCCTCTGATCTCCGCCGCTGTCCGGAGCACCGCGCGCCCCCGGTACCATGGTCACTACGGCGGACGAGCCGGCCGGGCGGTCGCGTCGGGGTCTTTCGGGATCCCGCCGAGGAACGTCCGGGCTCCACACGGCAGGGTGGTGGGTAACGCCCACCCGGGGTGACCCGCGGGACAGTGCCACAGAAAACAGACCGCCGGGAGCCGCGAGGTTCTCGGTAAGGGTGAAACGGTGGTGTAAGAGACCACCAGCGTCCGAGGTGACTCGGACGGCTCGGTAAACCCCACCCGGAGCAAGGTCAAGAGGAGCCGCCACCCGGCGGCTCTGCGCGGACGATCGAGGGCTGCCCGCCCGAGTCCGCGGGTAGACCGCACGAGGCCGGCGGCAACGTCGGTCCTAGATGGATGGCCGCCGCCCCGGGGGCCGTAAGGGCCCTGGGGAACAGAACCCGGCGTACAGGCCGACTCGTCCGCCGCCACCTGCGACGCAACGAAGCGCTCGCCGTAGCCGGGTCTGCTACTGCTGCACCTGCCTGGAGCCGGCTGACTCCGTCGCCTCTGCCTTGAAGGCGCTGACGACGAGTCGTCCGTCGTCTCCTGCTGGGACGACGTTGACCGGCAGCACGGTCTCCTCGTCGAAGCGCAGGGTGAGGAGCGGATCGAGCTTCGTCAGGAAGTCGAAGCTCTCCCGATCCTCCTCGGACAGAGGAGGATCGAGGGTCGCCTCGCACGTCCAGTCGTTGCCGGTCACGCGTACCGCGACTCGCACACCGAACCTGCCCAAGCATGTCGATCGGTTGGCCCACCACTCAAGCGTCGCGGTCCCCTCGTAGCTGTCCATCGCCCAAGTATCAGGGCAGGTGGGCGGTCGAGCACCTCTATGGGCGCGACCACTGCAAGTCGTCGAGCAACGTCACCGCATCGTCGGATGCGCGGCTGGAGCGTCGTCGCCGCTCAGCGGTTTCCGCGGATCGTTCTCCAGAATGCGGTCCGCCAGCCGCCGTACCTGCTCTTCCACGGACAGGTCGCGGGTGACGGACAACTCGTGCCAGTAAACGCCCGGTCCCTGGAGCTGGTGGAATTCGACATCAACACCCTCGGTGCTTGTCAGCTCCTCGGGGAGATCGGGCTCCTCACGTCGTGGCGAGACACTCGTGAGGACGCAGCCCCACCGCTCGAACCAGCCACTGTCCGTAAGGGTCTGCTCGAGGAGCCGGGCAACGGTGTCCACCGGCTCTTCCCAACTGTGGTCTGCGGCGGCCCGCGCGAGTTCAGCCTCGTACTGGGCGCTGTCGAAGCGGAAGTCCGCCGGCACGCCCGTGATGTCGCTGGTGTTCTCCCAGGCGTCCCAGATCACCCGATCGCCCTCACGGCGCACGGTGACGTAAAGGGCGCCGCAGCAGCCGGCCGTGCAGGTGGGCTCGGTGATCATGACCCTGCGGGGTTCCTCCGTCACCGTCAGAGGCCAGCTCTCGGCATGCCCCCTCCAGTGTCGGCTACTGAGTGCGATCCCGTCCGGATGGACATCCTTCAGAACGTCTACGCCGTCAATCAGAGGCCGCACCTCGGCCCAAGGATCCGCCGCCCAGTCGTCCGGAATCCTGTGCTGCAAAGTCAGGGTATTGATCGCCGGCTCATCGGTCATACCCACATGATCGGTCAACGCCGCGACAGGGCGAGGTTGCCTGGTGTGGCACTAGGTTCATGGGCAGCCCTCTGGTCGCCCGGGCTCTGATCGAGTCTCGCGGGCGTTGAACCAGCATGGTTGAAGGGGAGTATCCGATCGACAGGGATCCAGTGAAGAGCAGCGAGGAACAAGCCCAGGTTGCGTACCGTCGTCTGGCGCTGGTGGACTTTCCTGAGGATCTTCGGCTGGGCCTCAACCTGGGTTTCTACCGGACGTTCGCCGTCCCGACGATCGCCAGGGTGCTGGTCGGGACGGGCAAGATGACCAGAAACCCCAGGGCGCGGGCCAAAGCCACTGGTGAACTGATGTACACGCTCATCGAGCATGGCCTGGATTCGTCTGCTGGGCGCGAGGCGGTCGCGGCGTTGAACCGGCTGCACAGCGGATTGCCGGTGGGTGAGGAGGAGTTCGTATACGTTTTGGCGGCCTTCTGCGTCGCTCCTGTGCGTTGGATCGACAGACGCGGTTGGCGGGCGACCACGACTGATGAGAAAAACGCGGCGTACGGCTTCTACGCGGGCCTGGCGGAGCGGATGCACATCAACCTGCTGCCCCGCTCATATTCAGAGCTCGCCTTGTGGATGGACGAATTCGAAGAAGAGCACTTCGCGGTAACCGGTGAAGGGCAGGCCCTCATGGATGCCACCCGGTGTCTGCTTGCCGCCCGTTTCCCCTCTCCGGTCGCGCCATTGGTACGGCTCGGTGCGGATACCTTGCTCGACGAACGGCTACGCGCAGGCGTCGGAGCGGCTCGCCCGCCGGCTGTCGTACGCGGGCTGGTGGCAGTCGCTCTGTGGGCCCGCGCGGGAAGGCTGCGCCGCCGTAACCGACAGACGGCGTAACGCGCCGCGACCGACACGGTCCGGTCGGCCCGGATGCCTCACCCACATCCGCCCGGCCCCGGCCGCGGGCGCGGCGGCGACATCCGCTCGGGCGCTACTCGTTGTGCAGCACCTCCGCGATCGTCAGCCGCGCCGCGCGCCGTGCCGGGATCAGGGCGCCCAGGACCCCGATCACCAGGCCCGCCAGGGCCAGGCCGGCCAGGGTCGGGGGGCGCCAGACGTCCGTCATGTACGGGGGCAGGGCGATGTCCACCGCGTCCGCCATCCGCGGCACCACCAGGTCGTAGCCCGCGATGCCCAGCGGGATGCCGAGCAGGGAGCCGAGGGCGCCGAGCAACGCCATCGACGTCACCATCATCACCGTGACCTGACGCGGTGTCATGCCGATGGACTTGAGCATGCCCAGGGCGCGGCGGCGGTCGTGGGTGTTGAGGACGACCGTGTTGAAGACGCCGAGCGAGGCGACGACGGCCAGCATCAGGGTGAGGGCCACCGCGGAGCCGATGATGGCCTGGGCGACGGGGTCCGGTCCGGTCAGTGTCGTGGTGATCCCGGAGTCGGCGTCCCTGGCCGCGCGCGCGTAGGTGTCCGGGTCCGCTCCGTCGCGGAGTTGGACGTGGTACGCGATGGGCTTCCCCTGGGGCGACAGGGCCGTCATCGTCGACCAGTCGCCCACGACCAGCCGGCTGTTGTCCTCCATGTACTCGCCGACGACGGCCACCGTCTCCCGGCGGTCGCCCTTTTCCAGGGTGAGGTGGTCGCCGATCCGCAGGCCGTGCTGGCGCAGGAAGGCCGAGCCGGCCACGATCTCACCCGTCCGGTGAGTCCACCGGCCGTCGGTGAGCACACTGTCCAGCCGCGGCAGACCGCCCCGGCGGGCCTCGAGCAGGACGGACTTCGCCGAGCCGGCCACGCTGACCTCGACGTCCGCCCGCGCGGTGACTTCGCGCGCACCGGGCAGCGAGCCCAGCAGGGACTGGAGTTCCCGGTCGCCGTGCTCGGGCTCGACGACCTTGCCGTGCCGGAAATTGTTCGTGTACACGGTGACCTGGTAGGAGTCCTGGCCCGCCGCCGCGAACCGGGTCATCGTCGTGGCCAGGCCGGTCGAGAGCGTCACCGTGGTCACTCCCAGGACCACGGCGGCGAGCGTGAGGGCGCTGCGGCCCGGCCGGGCCAGGGGCAGGCCCACCCCCAGGCTCACCGACCGCGGCAGCCCGCTGCCCGCCAGCCGGCGCTGGACGCCGAGTGCCCGTCCGGCGCGCGGGGCGCTGCCCGCGCTGATGGCCCGCGCCGCGGAGAGCCGGTGTGCGCGCACCGCGGGGGCGAGTGCGGCGAGGGCGCAGACGAGGGGCATGCCGAGCAGGGCGAGAACGCTGATCCAGCGCGGAATGCCGGCGTTGTGATGGAACACCCCCGAGTCGGGCCCGGTGAACACGAACCGGAAGAACGGGCGCGACACCAGGTTGCCCAGGGCGGTGCCGAGCGCACAGCCGACGACGGCGGGGAGGGAGACCATGGTGAGGTAGACGGCGACGACCTGTCCCGGGGTGAAGCCCAGGGACTTGAGGATGCCGATGTGCCGGAATCCGGAGATCACGGCTCCGCTCACCACGTTGGCGACGATCAGCACCGCCACCAGGACACCGAGGACGCCGAAGGCCAGCAGATAGCTGGCGTAGACCCGGGCCGTGCCGCCCGTCCGGTGCTTGAGGGCGAGATACGACTCGGAAGCGGCCAGGGCGTTCTTCGGCAGCCCTCGGGTCACCGTGGCCAGTTGGGCGCGCAGCCGGGCCTCCGACGACGCGTCCGTGAAGCGGAACAGCATCTGGGTGGCGGTCGGGCGCAGGGCCGCGATCTGGTCGGGCGCGACCCAGGCGTCCGCCGTATGGCTGAGTTCGAAGGCGAACCCGACGATGGTGAGCGTCGGCCCGGAGGGCAGCCGGATCCGCTTGCCCAGGTCGCGCGCGGTCCAGTCCGTCTGCCGGTTGAGGACGACCTCGCCCGGCCGGGTGGCCCAGCGGCCCGCCCACAGGTCCACCCGGTCCACCGGGCCCGCCGGGCCGGAGCGGCCCACGACCGTCACCTGGCCGCCGAGACCACGGTTCTCCGGTCCCGTCGGCATCTCGATCTTCGCCTGGGCGAACGGCCCGGCGGCGGCCTCGACTCCGGGCTGCCGGGCCGCCCGTGTCAGCTCCGTGTCCGAGACCTTGGCGGGGTCGAACGCGGCGACCATATGCGGGCCGCGCTGCCTGGCGAAGGTCTTCTCGAACGGCGCCGAGGCCGAGTCGACCAGGCCGAGCGCGACCACCATCGCTCCGGTGGAGACCAGGGTGACCAGCAGGATGACGATGGTCTGGAGTCTGCGCCGCCGTACGGCCGCGCGCGCGGCCCGCCACACGGCCCTCATGCGGACGCCTCCAGGGTGTGCTCGCCGGTCACCCGGCCGTCGGCCAGGAGGACCAGCCGGCTGGCGCAGCGCCGCGCCAGGTGCTCGTCGTGCGTCACCATGATCAGCGTCTGGCCGATCTGGTTGAGGTCCAGCAGCAGGTCCATCACCTGCTCGCCGGCGCGGCTGTCCAGGGCGCCGGTGGGCTCGTCGGCCAGCAGCAGGGCGGGGCGGTTCATCAGCGCCCGGGCCACCGCGACCCGCTGGCGCTCGCCGCCGCTGAGTACCGCCGGATAGGCCCGGGCGCGGTCCTCGATGCCCAGTTCCTCGAAGAGCTCCAGCGCGCGGCGGCGGGCCTGCCGGGCGGGGGTGCCGGTCAGCTGCGCGGCCAGGGCGACGTTGTCGAGCGCCGACAGGTCGTCGACGAGGTTGAAGAACTGGAAGACCATGCCGATGCGGCGGCGCCGGTAGAGGGCGAGGCCCTTCTCGCTCAGCTCACCCACGTTCTCGCCGTGCACGGTGACCGTGCCGTCCGTCGGACGGTCCAGACCGGCGATCATGTTGAGCAGGGTGGACTTGCCGCACCCCGAGGGCCCCATCACCGCGACCGCGTCCCCGGCCCGGATCTCCAGCGACACGCCGTCCAGCGCGGTCGTCTCCCCGTATTCCTTGCGTACGCCGTCGAGCTGTACGACGGCCTCCGCGTTGCTGTGCTCAGTCACCATGCACAGGACGCTAGACGGGGCGCCGGGCCCGGACATCCCTCCCCGGATGGCACCTTCGCGCGCGCCTCATCCCCGGGATGCAGGGCCTGCATCCCCAGGCTGATGCGGATCCGGGGGCGGTCTGCCACAGTGGCCCCGTGTCGGAGTGGGAGACAAAGGCGCTGGTGGCGGCGGTGGGGGTGGTGTCGCTCGCCGCGCTGTGGCTGGCGGTGGCGCTGGTGCGCACACGGCGCCGGTGGCAGGCGGCCGTGGGAGAGCGCGGCTGGCTGCTGGAGCGGGAGCGGGAGAGCGCCGCGCGCGCCGCGGTCGCGGCCGAGCGCGACCGTATCGCCCGGGAGTTGCACGACATCGTCAGCCACAATGTGAGCGTCATGGTGGTGCAGGCCGGGGCCGCCCGCGAGGTGCTGGGCACCATGCCGGACGAGGCCACGGCGGCGCTTCGGGCCGTCGAGGACGCGGGGCGCGGCGCGATGACCGATCTGCGGCATCTGCTGGGGCTGTTGGCGCCGTCGGCGAGCGGTGAGGACACGGACCAGGCGCCGGGCACGGCCGGCGACGGCGGCGCGGCGGAGCTGGACCCGCAGCCGGGACTCGACCGGCTGGGCCCGCTCGTGGACCGGATCTCCTTCGCCGGGCTGCCCGTCGAGGTGCGCGTCTCCGGTGAGCCGCGCCCGCTGCCCCAGGGGGTCGACGTGACCGCGTACCGCATCATCCAGGAGGCGCTGACCAACGCGCTCAGGCACGGCGACGGCGCCGGGAAGGCCGAGGTGACCGTGCGCTACGCCGACCGCGCGCTGCGCGTGGAGGTGCTCAACACCGGCCCCAGCGTGCTGACCGGCGACGCGCCGGCACAGCCGACGCCGCGGCGGCGGGAGGGCACCGGCCGCGGGCTGCTGGGCCTGCGCGAACGGGTCGCGGTGTACGGAGGAGAGCTGGACGCCAGGCGCCGCCTCGGCGGCGGCTACCGGGTCCGGGCGCGCATCCCCCTGGACCGCCCATGACGGCGGCGCCCGCGGGCGAAAAGGCTCCCCGCGTGCTCATCGCCGACGACCAGACACTGATCAGGACCGGCTTCCGGCTGATCCTCACCGCCCGTGGCATCGAGGTGGTGGGCGAGGCGGCCGACGGCGCGGAAGCGGTGGCGGCGGCCCGCGAACTGAGGCCGGACGTGGTGCTGATGGACATCCGCATGCCGACCATGGACGGCCTCGAGGCCACGCGTCGCATCGTGCGCCGGGACCCGGACTGCCGGGTGCTCATGCTGACCACCTTCGACTTGGACCACTACGTGTACACGGCGCTGTCCATCGGGGCCAGCGGCTTCCTGCTGAAGGACGTCACCCCGGAACACCTGGCGGCGGCCGTCCGGCTGGTGGACACGGGCGACGCCCTGCTGGCCCCGTCCATCACCCGGCGGCTCGTGGAGCGCTTCGCCTCGGAGCCCGCCCGCACCCCCGCCGTACACGCCGACCTCGCGGCTCTGACCCCCCGCGAACTGGAGGTCCTGACCCTGCTGGGCCGCGGCCTGTCCAACACGGAGCTGGCCGCCGAACTGACGCTGAGCGAGGCCACGGTGAAGTCCCACGTGGCCCGGATCTTCGCCAAGCTGGCCCTCCGCGACCGCGCCCAGGCGGTTGTGCTCGCGTACGAGACGGGGCTGGTCAAGCCGCAGGACCCCGGGACGGACCCGTGACGCGGATCGAGAGGGCGTGGCGGAAGACGTCGCGGGGGTCCCAGTGCGCCTTGACGGTGCGCAGCCGGGCGTGGTTGGCCTTGTAGTAGAGGGTCTGCCAGGGCGTGTCCGAGGTGTTCCAGCGCGGGTCGGCGAGGTCGGTGTCCGGGTAGTTGATGAAGGCGCCGTCGGCGGTCTCGCCGGGTACGGGGACGCCGCCGGTGTCGGGGAACATGTCCCGGTAGCAGGCGCGGATCCAGGCCAGGTACTCGGGCGCCTGGGCGGGCTCGGCCCAGGACGCGAGGCAGGAGAGCTTCAGCACGGAGTCGCGGTGCGGCATGGCCGTATCGGCGGAGGACAGGGTGTTGACGGCGCCCCCGTAGGTGTTGAGGACGACGCTCCCGGCGACGACATCGGTGTCCGCGCGGGTGAGGTGGCGGTGTACGGCGGCGATCTGGGGGTCGGTCAGCCGGCGGCGCAGAAAGGCCGACTTGATCTTGATGTGCCAGTCGCCCACCGCCTCTCCCGAGCCGTTCAGCGCGGCCGTGAGCCAGGGCAGCCGGCGGACCTTGAGGTTGCCGGGGCGGGTGGTGCCCGCGCTCACCGCGCCGAGGAAGCCGTCCAGGAGCCGCCGGTCCGCGCCGGGCTCCGCGGCGACCTGGCCGAGGAGCAGATGGGACCCGGCGGCGCGGCGGGTCAGAGCGAACTCGGCGTAGAGCGCGGCGTTCGGGTCGTCGGCGGCGGCGTGCCGCTCGGCCCACTGCCCGTGGTTGCGCACCATGCGCGTGAAGCGCTGCTCGTCCATCCCCTCCCAGCTCCAGTCGGCGGTGAAGGTGAGCGCGGTCCTGGTGGGGGCGGGCAGCATCCGGGCCGGGTCCGTGTCGTCCGTGGCCTCGGGGGAGCGGAACCAGAAGCGGGTCACCACGCCGAAGTTGCCGCCCCCGCCGCCCGTGTGGGCCCACCACAGCTCGCGGTGCGGGTCGTCCGCCTCCCGGGTGGCCACCACGGCGCGCACCTCGCCCCCGCGGTCCACCACGACGACCTCCACCGCGTAGAGGTAGTCGCTGACCAGCCCGAACAGCCGGCACAGCGGCCCGTATCCACCGCCGGGCACATGTCCGCCCGCGCCCACCTCGGCGTGGTATCCGGCCGGTAAGGTCACGCCCCAGCCGAGGTACAGCTTGCGGTACACCTCGCCGAGAGTGGCCCCGGCCTCCACGACGAACGCCCGGCGCCGTTCGTCGAAGGAGACCTCCCGCATGGGCGACATGTCGATGACCGCCATGACGTCGGGGTTGTCGACGAAGTCCTCGAAGCAGTGCCCGCCGCTGCGGACGGCCAGCCGGGCCCCGGACCGCACGGCCTCCCGTACGGTCCGTACGACATGCTCCGTCGAGCCGACCAGATAGACGCCCTCGGGCCTGCCCCGGAAGCGGTTGCTGGCGCCCCGCGCGACCAGATGGGCGTAGCGGGGGTCGGCGGGGGACACCAGCAGCGGGCCGTCGGGCAGCCAGCCCGAGTCACATGCCGGGGAGGCCGACGGGGAGGTCTCCGGGGAGGCCGCCCGCGCCGCCTGCGGGGTCAGCGCCAGCCCCGCGCCCGCCGCGGACACGGCCCGCAGGACGCTGCGCCGCGCGTGCCTGTCGTTCGTACTCATCGTTGTTTCCTCGCCGTTCGGTGGACGTGGTGCGCGCCGTGCGGCGGCACACGTCCGACGGTAGGGAGATACGGCGGCCCTGAGAGGTGGGCTGGACGGTGGATCCGGGGTACATCAGGCACCACCACGTCCCGGGGGATTTCCACCCGGGAGCCGGGGGCTCGCAGTCCCCACGCGGCACGAGCGCCGCCGCGCACCCCCTGAGGTTGATCCGGGGTGCCGCGGAAGGTTGAGGCCGGACTTCCGCTCTGGTTGCAGCATGACTACACCGGGCGCCGGATTCCGTGAAGTGCGCCGCTCGGTATTTTCTTGCCGTGTCGCGCGGCGCCGGGGCCGGAAATCCGGTCCGGCAAAACGGTGCCCCCCTGTCATGGGGTGTACGTGCACGTGGAGGTTTCCAGCACGTGAGCTTGTCTCGTGTCATCGCTCGGTTGTCGTCAACCACCCGGGGTTTCACCTTTGTCTCCGGGGATTCCACTGATTTCCTCAGCTTCGCGGAGCTGAAGGCCGCCGGTGAGGACTTCGGCAGAAGGCTCGCTTCCGCGGGTTTTCAGCGAGGTGACCGCGGCATTCTGATGCTGTCCGGTCAGCGTGAGTTCATCGTCGCCTTTATCGGCATGGTGCGGGCCGGGGTCATTCCGGTGCCGGTTTTCCCACCGGCCATGCTGACCCGGATCGAGGCCTACCGGGAGCGGCTGCGCTCGATCCATTCGTCCTGCGAGCCGCGGCACATCGTCGCCGACGAGGCGCTCTTCGACATCTGTGTCGAGGCGGTGGGGGCGAAGCCCATCGGCTACGCGGAGATCGCCGACGGGGAGGCGACCGGGGAGCTGGTGGAGCCGGAGGGCGGGGAACCGCTCTTTCTCCAGTACACCTCCGGCTCCACCGCCGGCCCCAAGGGCGTGGTCGTCACGCACGACAACCTCTTGGAGAACCTGCGGGCCATGAACGAGGCGCTGGGGACCTCCGAGCGCGACCGGTTCGTCAGCTGGCTGCCGCTGTACCACGACATGGGCCTCATCGGCTGCATGCTCGGGCCGCTGGTGTACGAGATCCCCGCCTGGTTCATCCCGCCGTACGACTTCGCGCGCCGCCCCACCAGCTGGCTGGACTGGATGTCCCGGGTCTCGGGCACCTTCAGCTACGCGCCCAACTTCGCGTATGAGCTGATCACCCGCCGGGCGACCGACGCGCAGCTGGCCGGCTGGGACCTGTCCGCGTGGCGGGTGGCGGGGATCGGCGCGGAGCCGATCCGGCCGCGGACCATCCGGGAGTTCGCCGAGCGGCTGGCCCCCGCGGGGTTCGACGCGGCCGCGCTCACCCCGTCCTACGGACTGGCGGAGGGCACCCTGGGGGTCGCCTTCACCCGGATCGGCGAGGGGCTGCGCACGCTGTCGGTGGCCGGCGCGGACTTCGGCGAGGACGGCGTGGTCCACCCGGTGGAGGCCGGGTCCGGGACCCGTGAACTCGTCTCGTGCGGACGGCTGCTGAGCGGCTGGGACATCCGGATCCGCGCCGCCTCGGGCGAACTGGCCGGGGAAGCCGTCGAGGGGCGGATCGAGATCCACGGCGGCAGCGTCGCGCGCGGCTACTGGGGGGCGCCGGAGCTGACCGAGGAGACCTTCGGGGACGGCTGGCTGCGCACCGGAGACCTCGGCTTCGTGTACGAGAACGAGGTGTATGTCACCGGCCGGACCAAGGACATGGTCATCCACCACGGCCGCAAGTACCACCCGACCGACATCGAATGGGCCTGTCTGGGGCTCGAGGGGATCCGCCCCGACCATGTGATCGCCTTCTCCACCCCGGACGAGAAGCTGGTGGTGGTGGCCGAGCACAAGCCGGCGGCCTCGCCCCCTGACCTGGCGCGGCAGATCGCCACCCGGGTCCGCGGCTCGGTCGGGGTGACGCCCGACGACGTGGTGCTGGTGCGCCCCGGCACGCTGCCCAAGACCAGCAGCGGCAAGCTGCGCCGCGCCGCCTGCCGCGACGCCTACTCCCACAACGCGTATTCCCACAACGCCCTCGCGGGCCCTGGAGGAGCGAAGTGACGATCGCCGATCTGACGGAAGAAGAAGCACTGCGCATCGTCGCCAAGGCCGCGGCCGAGGTGGATGCCCGGCTGGCCGAGCGGACGTTCACGACGGCGGACGACATCGGGGAGATCGGCCTCGACTCGGTGGCCACCCTCGAACTGATCGTCTCCATCGAGGACCAGACCGGGCTCAGCTTCGACGACGACGTGCTGTTCGGGGTCAACACCGTCGGCGATGTCGTCGAGCTGATCCGGTCCGGCACGCCCGCGGTCCGGGAGGGCTGAGCCGTGAACCTCCTTTCCGAGGAGACCCTGTACCGCCAGTACATGGAGTTCTTCGAGCTCGCCGAGCGCCGCCGCCGCTGGAGCGTCTTCGACGACATCCCGTGGGACAAATGGCACGAGCAGAACCAGGACGAGAACCTGGCCCAGTGCGCGGAGACGTTCCTCGGCGTGGAGATGTATCTCCCCGACTATGTGTCCGAAGGGCTCAACCTCGTACGGGAGTCCTTCGGGCAGGCCTGGTTCCAGGTCAACTGGGGATATGAGGAATCCAAGCACGCGCTCGCCCTGAAGGAATTCCTGCTGCGCAGCGGACAGCGCACCGAGGAGCAGATCCGGGAATTCGAGAGCAAGGTGCTGAGCCGGCGCTGGACGATGCCGTTCTCCACGCCGCGCAGAATGTTCGTGTACGGCGCCATCCAGGAGAAGACGACCTGGATGAGCTATCGGCAGCAGCTGAACCGGGCCCGTGACCTCGGCGACCCGGTGATGGCCGAGATCTGCCGCTACATCGCGCGTGACGAGGCCGCGCACGCGGATTTCTACCGGCGCACCCTCCAGGCCTGCCTTCAGGAGGACTACGAGGGCACGCTCAAGGACATCGCGCACGTGGTCAAGGAATTCAGGATGCCGGCCTATGACCTGCTGCCCGACTACGACAAGCGGCTGGCCGTCATGCAGGTCATCGGGATCGACCGCGAGGTGTTCTTCCGCGACGTCCTGATGCCGACGCTCAAGAAGGTCGGGGTCAGCCGCCGCGATCTGGTCAGGGCCCGGGGACAGCTGCGCCGGGAAGGCCAGGACCGCCGAGAACACGGGGTACGTCAGGCACATGGAGAGGACGCGTGATGGCAGAGCAGTCGACCCGGGTGACGGATGACGAGGTCCTGAAGGTGATCGAGGACCACCTGGTGGTGCGGGGGGTGTCCGCCGAGCGCATCGTGCGCGGCGCGACCTGGAAGGCCGACCTCGGCATCGACTCGCTCGACATCCTCACCCTCACCCAGGAGCTCGAGGACACCTTCCACGTGAAGATCGGCGAAGAGGACGCGATCGACATCCGCACCGTGGGGGACGCCATCGACTACATCGTGCGCGTGTCAGGCGCCCGGACCGAGAGCGAGGCCCACGGTGTCTGAGTACACGGCGAGTTGGCTCAAGGACCTGCGGTCGTCGGAGTTCGTCACGGCGTACCACCGCGGCGTCTCCAACGGGAACCTGCCGTTCTTCCGGAACGCGGAGTCCCTGCTCGACCCGGTCGTCACCATGGAGGGCGAGCCGCGGCTGATGCTGGGCTCGCCCAACTACCTGGGCCTGGCCAGCCATCCCCGGGTGCTGGCCGGTGCCAAGGCCGCGGTGGACCGCTACGGCACCTCGCTCACCGGCTCGCGGATCCTCAACGGCACCACGGCCCTGCACCGGGAGCTGGAGGAGGAGCTGGCGGACTGGCTGGGCGTCGAGTCCACCCTGTTGTTCACCACCGGCTTCCAGACCAACATCGGCACCATCAGTGCCCTGGTGGGCGTGGGCGACACCGTGGTCTCCGACTCCTTCGCACACGCCTCGATGCTCGACGGGGTCGGGCTCTCCCGGGCCAAGCTGCGCGGCTTCCGGCACAACCGGATGGACCTGTTCGCCGACAGCGTCCGCCGGGCCAAGGGCGACGGCGGCCGGATCCTGGTCATCCTCGACGGTCTCTACTCGATGGAGGGGGACCTGCCGCCGCTGGACGAGATGCTGGACATCTGCCGGGAGAACGACGCGGCCGTGATGCTGGACGAGGCGCACTCCCTCGGTGTCCTCGGCGAGCACGGCACCGGCGCGGCCGAGGTCTTCGGCGTCCAGGACCAGATCGACATCCGCATGGGCGCCCTGTCCAAGGCGCTGGCGGGCGTCGGCGGGTTCATCGCCGGCAGCCGCGAGCTGATCGACTATCTCCAGGTCACCGCGCGCTCCTTCGTGTTCACGACGGTCGGTGTCCCGGCGGCCCTGGGCGGCTCGCTGGAGGCGATACGCATCCGCCGCTCGCCCGAAGGCGCCGAGCTCGCCGAGCAGCTGCGCCGCAACTCCCGCTATCTGCGCACCGAACTCAAGGGCCTGGGCCTGCCGATGGGCCCCGACTCGGACCTCCCCGAGCGGACCACCCCCATCATCCCGGTCATCCTCGGTGACGACGACCTGGCCATGGAGTGGTGGCGGCAGCTGTACGACCGCGGCGTGTTCACCGGCGTGGCGCTGTACCCCGGCGTCCCGCCGACCGGCGCCATGCTGCGGATCTGCCCGATGGCCACCCACACCACCGCCCAGCTGGAACACGCCCTCGAGGTGTTCGCCGAGGTGCAGAAGGTGATGAAGCGGAAGGCGGGTACCCCGTGACCGGTGCTGCGCCCGGCGCCGCCCCCTCACCCCTGCTGTCCTGGCTGGTCAGGCCGCGCACCGACCGCGGTATGCGCTTCGCCCGGGGCTCGGGCGGCTGGGACCGCTACAGCTACGCCGACCTGGCGCGGCTGGTCTCCCTGGCCAGCGCGGCGTTCCGGGAGCGGGCGCTGCCGGACCGCCCGGGGGTGGTGCTGGCCACGCCCAACAGCGTCGGCTTCGTGGCCGGTTACTTCGGCGCCGTGAACGCGGGCCTGGTCCCCACCGCCATCGCGCCGCCCGCCCGCTTCGGCAGCCGCGAGGACTACGTACGCCATGTCGCCCGGGTGCTGCGGCTGACCCGGGCCTCGGCGGTGGTCGGCGACCCGGTGCACCTGTCGATACTGACCGACGCCGCCGAGGCGGCCGGCGAGGACGGCGGCGGCCCCGTCGCCGTACTCTCCAGCGACTTCTCCACCGGCACCGACACCGACCGGCTCAGCGCGGTCCCCGCCACCGAGCTGGCCACCCTCCAGTTCACCTCCGGCTCGACCAGCAGCCCCCGCGGGGTGCGCATCACCTGGGCGAACATGGAGGCCAACGCCCACGGCAACGGCCGGCTGATCGACTACGACGGCTCGCTGTCCACCGTGAGCTGGGTGCCGATGTACCACGACCTGGGGCTCGTGGGCTGTCTGATGACCATCGTGTCCCAGCAGGGCGACCTCACCCTGATGCGCCCGGAGCAGTTCATCTACGACCCCCGGCGCTGGGTCGACTGCCTCGCCCGCGAGGGGATGGCGTACACCGCGGCGCCGTCGTTCGGCTTCGCGTACGCGGCCCGCCGCCTGAAGCCGGAGGACCTGAAGGGCGCCGACTTCTCCGCCCTGCGCTCGGCCACCCTGGGCGCGGAGCGCCACGACCCGCGCGGGCTGTGGGAGTTCACCGAGCTGTGCGAGCCGTACGGCTTCGACCCGGCCGTGTTCACGCCCTGCTACGGCATGGCCGAGATGACGCTCGGCATCACCGGGCACGCCCCGGGCACCGTGCCGCGCGCCGTCCACCTCGACTGGGAGTCGCTCACCCCGGAGCAGCCGGTCAAGGTCCTCGCGCGCGGCACCCTGCGCGACGCGGGGCCCGCCGAGAGCCCGGCCCAGTGGCTGGTCAGCTCGGGGCTCCCGATCGAGGGCGTCTCGGTGACCGTGGTGGACGCCGACGGCCGGCCGCTGCCCGACGGCTACCTCGGCGAGATGATCCTCTCCGGCACCAGCACGGCCGCGGGATACGAGCCGCCGGACGCCGAGAGCTCGTCCCGGTTCATCGACGGCGCGGTGCACTCCGGGGACGCCGGGTTCCTGCTGGACGGCCAGACGTATGTGCTGGGGCGGCTGGGCGACGCGCTGAGCGTCCGGGGCCGCAACATCTACGCCGAGGACCTGGACGCCCGGCTCGGGGACACCCCCGGCGTGGACCGGTACCGCTGCGCCACCCTGGTCGACGCCCGCCGGATCGTGGTGCTCGCCGAACTGGAGCCGGGGGAGTGGGCCGAGCGGCTGGCCGAGGCGCTGTCCCTCTACATCGGCGGCGTCGTCGACGTCACCGTCTTCAGCTGCCGGCGCGGCACCATCCAGCGCACCTCCAGCGGCAAGCCCCGGCGCCGCCTGATGTTGTCCCAGTACCTGGACCAGAAACTGCCCGGCGAAGTGGTCGCCCACCGCCCGCAGCGCCCCGAGGAAGGACGAGTATGACCGAGCACGCCGAATCCTCCGACGACCAGCAGCTCAAACCGGTCGACGTCATAGCGCACTCCGCGCTGCCGGTCGCCGGTCTGATGCAGCTGATCCTGGGCCACTGGGGCACCCAGGTGATCTCCACCCTCGCCACCCTGGGCATCCCCGACTCGCTCGCGGACGGCCCGCGCGGCGCCGAGGACCTCGCCAAGCAGCACGAGGTGGATCCCCGGGCGCTGTACCGGGTGCTGCGGGCGGCTGCCACGCTGCGGGTGCTGGACCACGCCGCGGACGAGACCTTCTCGCTGACCGAGGCCGGGCACTTCCTGCGCACCGACTACCCGTTCTCCATGCGCTACAACGCCATGCTGCACGGCTCGCGCTGGCACTGGGACCCGTGGTCGCTGACGCCCGAGGCGGTGCGCAAGGGCGGCGAGACCTTCTCCGACCACCACGGCCTGCCCTACTACGCGTACATCGACAAGCACCCCGAGGCGGGTGACCTGTTCGACAGCGCCATGACCGCCATGGCCGCCCAGGCCCAGCTGCTGGCCGTCTCGCTCTACGAGTTCGGCAGGCACAAGGTGGTTGTGGACGTCGGCGGCGGCGAGGGCGTGGTGCTGTCCAACCTGCTGGAGACCCACGCCGGGCTGCGCGGGGTGCTGTTCGACCGCGAGCGCGTGGTGGGCAACGCCAAGCGGCTGCTGACCGACTCCGGGTACGCCGAGCGCGTCGACTTCGTGCCCGGGGACATGTTCGACTCGGTGCCCGAGGGCGGCGACTGCTACCTGCTGTCGATGGTCGTCAACGACTACAACGACGACAAGGCCCGCAAGCTGCTGGAGAACTGCCGGGCCGCCATGGACGACGACGCCACCCTGGTCCTGTTCGACATGGTGATCCCGGCCAACGGCAACCCCTCCTTCGCCACCCTCGGCGACATCGAGTGCCTGGTCGTCAGCGGCGGTGAGCTGCGCACCGAGCCCGAGCTCAGGACCCTGCTCGGGTCCGCCGGATTCCGTCTCGAAGCCGTCCACCGCGGCTTCTCCCCCGTCTGTGCCGTCGTAGCGAAGCCGGAGTAGCACCATGACCGACACCACCACAACCACAGCCGGCCGCCTCGGGGCGCGGGAGCGCGCGGCGATGGAGCGACTGCTCCCCGGGCTGGACGAGAAGCTGGCGGCCCATCCGCCGGCGGAGCTGGAGAAGCGGGGCGGCCCGGCGATCCCGGCGTTCCGCGAGGCCGGCGGGGCCGGGCTGCTGGTGCCCACCGAGCACGACGGCCTGGGCGCCGCCCCGCTGGACGCGGTCCGCGTCCAGCGCGCCCTGGCCATGCGCTCGCCGTCGCTGGCGGTCGCCGCGATGATGCACCAGCTCTCGCTGGCCACCTTCACCGAGTATCTGACCGCGCACTGCGCCCCCGACGCCTTCGAGTGGATCCTGCTCAAGTCGATCGCGGGGGAGAGGCAGCTGGTCGCCTCGGCCTCCGCCGAGGCCAAGCGCGGCGGCAGCATGCTCGAGCCGACCATGCGCGCCCGCCGGGACGGCAAGAACTTCATCGTCAGCGGCAGCAAGAAGCCGTGCAGCCTGTCGGCGTCGATGGACTGGTTCACCGCCAGCGTGCTGGTGGAGGGCGACGAGAAGTACGACGGCCATGTGGCCATGGCCCTGATCCCCGCCGCCACCGAGGGCCTGGTGCGCCGCCCGTTCTGGGAGAGCGAGGTGCTCGCGGGCGCCGAGAGCGACGAGGTGGTGCTGGAGGACCTGGTCCTGGACGAGTCGCTGATGATCTTCACCGACCAGCGGCCCGGCACCCGGATGGACACCCTCCAGATCCGCGGCTGGACCTGGTTCGAGCTGCTGGCCGCGGCCTCGTACGTGGGGGTGGCGAGCACCCTCGTGGAGAAGGCGATGGCCTCCCCGCGGGTCTCGCGCGCCGAGCTGGGCGCCCTGCTGGTGAAGCTGGAGAGCGCCATGGGGGCCGTGGAGAACGTGGCCCGGGACATGGCCGAGTCCCTCGACGACCCGGCCGACCAGCTGGCCCGCTCGCTGCTGGCCCGCTTCCAGGTCCAGGAGTCGGTGATGGAGGTGTCCACGGCCGCGAGCGAGCTGGCGGGCGGCATCTCCTTCATCCGCGACACCGAGGTCGGCTATCTCCTCCAGGCCACCCGCGCCCTGGCCTTCCACCCGCCGGCCCGGGCCAAGGCCCTGCCCGCGCTGGCCGGTTACTTCCTGGGCGAGGACCTGGACACCACGGTCTACTGATCGCCGACAGCGGTACTGGGAAGAGCCGGGGGAGAGACCACGTGACGGAGCGGTTCGTACAGTTCATCGGCCGGGTGCGATGGCCGTTGCTGGCGGTGTGGGGCGTACTGCTGGTGATCAGCGGGCTGCTCGCGATGTCGCTGCCGGACAAGCTGAGCGGCGGCGGCTGGTACGTCCCCGGCTCGCAGTCCACCTGGGTGGCGGAGCAGCAGAAGGAGGGGTTCAGCGGCCGCGGGCGGACGAGCGTGACCGTGGTCGTCCACGACGAGCGCTTCGCCGCCGGAACGGACCGGTTCGAGAGCCGGGTCGACCGGGTGATGGCGGACATCGCGGCCGACAAACGGCTGAAGGCCGCCTCGCACTACGGCTGGTCGGACCTCAGGGGCGCGCCGGAGAACAGCTTCGTCGGCCGGGACGGGCACACCGCGATCGAGATGTTCGGCCTCGACGTGGACGACGGCACCGCCCGCCGGATCCTGCCCGGCATCCAGCGGGAGTTCGACGCCCGGTACGAGGAGCGGGGCCTGACCGTCGGCATGGTGGGCACCGCCCCGTTCTTCGGCGAGATCAATGTGCTGAGCGAAGAGGGCCTGGTCAAGGCGGAGATCATCGTGCTGCCGCTGATCACCCTGATCCTGCTGCTGCTGTTCCGCAGCGTGGTCTCCGCGGTGGTCGCCATGATCACCGCGGGCACGGCGGCGGTGGGCACCTTCGCGATCCTCTCCGTGCTCGCCGACTCCTACGACCTGTCGGTGTTCGTCCAGAACACCGCGACCATGCTGGGGCTCGGCGTCGGCATCGACTACTCGATGTTCATGATCCGCCGCTTCCGGGACGAGCTCGAAGGCGGCGAGCCGGTGGAGCGGGCCCTGCGGACCGCGCTCGCCACCTCCGGGGAGACCGTGGTCGCCTCCGGCGTGACCGTCATCGTGTCCATGGCCACCCTCGCCTTCGTCGATCTGCCGGTGATCCAGTCGATCGCGCTCGGCGCCGCGCTGGTGGTCGCGGTGTCGGTGCTCACCAGCGTGCTGCTGCTGCCGGTGCTGCTGTACGTGGTCGGCGACCGGATCGGGCGCTGGGACCTGTTCGCCAGGCTGCGCCCGGCGAGCGCGTCGGCCGACCCGCGCGAGCGCGGCTGGTACCGCTTCGCCCACGCGGTGCTGCGCCGCCCGGTGCTGTCCCTGGTGGGCGGCAGCGCGCTGCTGGCGGTGGGCGCCGTCCCGGCGCTGGCCCTGGACACCTTCACCCCGGACGCCCGGATCACCCCCACCTCCTCCACCGTGCGCCAGTCCTACGACCGGGTGGAGGAGCAGTTCGGACAGGGCGACGCCTCCCCGATGGTGGTGCTGATCCGCTCCGACACCCCGCTGCGCGGCGCGGGCGAGCGGATCACCGAGCTCCATGACCGGCTGGAGGCCCTGCCGCACGTCCGGCGGGTGGACTCCGCGCTGAACGTCCTCGAACAGGCCGCCCCGGGGCGCCCGTTCGACGCGCTCGAACCCGGCGTACGCGACCGGCTGCCGGCACCCGCCCGCGCCTCGGTGGGGTACTTCGTCTCCAAGGACCGCACCGAGTTCATCGCCCAGGTGATCCCCGAGGAGCACGCCTCCGCGCCGAAGACCCGCGAACTGCTGGCGGAGGTCCGCCGGACGGTGGCGCGGGCCGACGGGAACGGGCTGCGCATCGAGGTCGGCGGCCAGACCGCCGAGGGCGTGGACGCCAACAAGGTGATCGCCGACGGGCTGCCCACGGTGGTCGGGGTGATGCTGCTGGCGATCTTCGTGATCCTGATGCTGTCGTTCCGCTCGGTGCTGCTGCCGCTGAAGGCGATCGCGGTGAACGTGCTGTCGGTGTCCGTGGCGTTCGGCATGCTGACCCTCGCCTTCCAGGAGGGCAGCCCGGTGGCGGAGGCGCTCGGCTTCGACGCGTCCGGCCGGGTCACCAACTTCGTCCCCGTGCTGCTGCTGGCCCTGCTGTTCAGCCTGAGCACCGACTACGAGGTGTTCGTGCTGGGCCGGGTGCGCGAGTACTACAAGGCGGGCGTCGGCAACACCGAGAGCGTGGCGCTCGGCATCTCCGCCACGGGCCCGCTGATCACCGGAGCGGCGGTGCTGATGGTGGCCGTGTTCGGTGGCTTCACCCTCTCCGGGATCCAGCCCATCGGCGAGCTGGGCTTCGGCATGGCGGTGGCGATCGCGGTGGACGCGACGCTGGTGCGGATGTTCGTCGTCCCGGCCGCCATGAAGCTCATGGGCTCCGCCAACTGGTGGTTCCCCGGCCGGGGCCGGGCATCGTCCACGGCCGCTTCCTCAAGGATTAGGAGCAAGCAACAGCATGTCAGCGAGCGACACATGGCAGAGCTTTCCGCTGATCGAGGGCCTGAAGTCCCGCCGCGCCCGTAGATTCGGCATGGGGATGAACATCCCCGGCGGGCCGCTGGAGTACCGCAGCAAGCACGAGCCGGTGCCGCTGACGGAGGAGGAGCAGGCGATCCTCACGTTCGCCGCCTGCGGCATCACCGGCCCCGCGCTGAACGACTGGAACTGGGAGAAGGGCAAGGGCGGCAATGTGATGGCCGGCGTGGTCGGCCGCACCGTCTCCAGCTCCGACGCGCTCCAGAGCGGGGCGATGGTGGTCATGGACGACGAGGCCACCTATCTGATCCGCCGGCCCGCCGATCTGTCCACGGCGGAGCTGAACGACGTCAAGGAACTGGTCGCGAAGAACGACTTCGTCGGGGCGTACCGCGCCACCCGGATCAAGATCGGGACCGAGCGCCGCCATCCCCCGGTCGAGTCCCCGTACAACCTGACCGGCAACGAGTGGTCGCTGCACACCGCCGGGTCCACCTACTTCCTGCCGATCGAGGACCTCTCCTACCTCTACATCAACATCCTGCTGGAGTTCTTCAACGAGGAGATGGCGGCCTTCTGCCTGGACGAGCGGCGGTTCTATCTGCCCGCCGGCCTCGGGAAGTTCGGCAAGTCCAAGGGCGGCCACCTCGACGACGACCCGCGGAAGCTGAAGGCGCTCCCGATGGAGTTCGCCGAGCGCCTGCTGGTGGAGACCGCGGCCATCGAGATGGGCATGATGCTCCAGAACCTGGGCCTGGTCAGCCAGGCGCTGGGCCTGGGCGGCTTCCCGCACTACACCGGGCACGACGGCGGATGGTTCGAGGCGCTGGACTTCCGGATGGCCGAGATGCCGATCAGCCAGTACTTCCGGGTGCCCACGCTGGCCAAGATGGTCCTCAAGCTCCGCGGGCAGGACGCGGGCTTCGCCTATCCGCTGGGCCTGGAGCGGGACGGCGAGGTGCTGCTCAAGCCGTACTGCCCGCCGTACTACGAGTCGATGGAGGCGGCGGTGCACGCGGTCGTCGAGCGCAAGTTCGGCGACAACGGCATCTACCGCGGCGGCATCGGCCGGGGCGGCTGGCGGGAGCCGGAGAAGGTGGCGTCGGGGATCAGCGGGATCAGCCAGAAGGCGGTCGACGCCACGGTGGCCTTCTGCGAGTACGTCTACAGGAAGTCCGGCCGGTTCCCCTCGTATCTGCCCGCGTACCACACACAGATGGGGTTCCAGTCCGTCCACCTGGACGTCGACTTCTACGACGAGTTCTACGACCCGTCCGTGGTGCCCGAGGGGCACCGGTCCCATATGCGGGACTGGCACGGGCGCTGACCGGGAGGGGAAGCGGTGGACGAGGTCTCGATCTCCGTCGCCGCCGGGCCCGGGAGGGTGTGGCGGCTGATCACCGATGTCACCGGCATGGGCCGGTTCAGCCCCGAGTGCACCGGCGGGCGCTGGGTGGCCCCGGCGTCGGGTCCGGCCGTCGGCGCCCGGTTCCGCGGCTCCAACCGGCGCGGGCTCATCTTCTGGGCCACCGACTGCACGGTGGTGCGCTGTGAGGAGGAGAAGGTCTTCGCCTTCGACGTCGCCCAGTCGAAGGTGCGGTGGGGCTATCGGATCGAGCCGGACGGCGCGGGTGTGGTGCTGACCGAGTGGCGGGAGCACGTCGGGCGCGCCAATCTGCTGATCCGGGCGGTCGACGCCAGCGGCGTGGTGGGGTTCCGCCGGGAGCGGCTGATGGTGGAGGGGATGCGGGAGACCCTGGCCAGGATCAGGGAGGTGGCGGAGCGGGAGTGACCTCTCTTTCTCCGGCGCTTTCTCCAGGGGACGTCGAGCCGGCCCGGCGGCCGGAGGTGCCGTCATGCGCACCGGCCACCGGCCGGTCCGCCGGGGCGGCTCGTCTACAGGGCTGAGTGGGGTCGGAGGGGGGTGGGGAAGGCCGGTGCCCTCGGTGCTCAGGCGACCCGCTGGGGCTGAGAGGGGACGACCAGGCCGCACTCATAGCCGAGCGCCACGGCCTCGGCCCGGCTGGTGATGCCCAGCTTGGTCATCGCCCGGTTCAGATGGGTCTTCACGGTCGCCTCACTGATCTTGAGCTCCCGCGCGATGGCGGAGTTGCTGCGGCCCTTGGCCACATGCCGCAGCACCTCGGTCTCCCGGGAGGTGAGCATGGCCAGGCTGGACCCCGCGGTGTCGGTGGCCGTCGCCCGGTAGGTGTAGGCGTCGATCAGCCGCTCCATCACGCTGGGGGAGAAGGCCATGTCCCCGGTGGCGACGGCGCTGATCGAGGCGGTCATCTTCTGCGGCGAGGTGTCCTTGAGCAGGATTCCGGCGGCGCCCACGCGCAGCGCGGACTGGATTTCCTCGTCGTTGACCTCCGAGGCGGTGATGATGACGCGGGGCGGTCGGGCGGGCGCGTCCTCCAGGATGCGCTGGGTGGTGGCGATGCCGCCCAGGTGCGGCAGGGCGATGTCCATGAGAATCACGTCGGGGCCGTGCAGGGCGGCCAGGGCGCGGGCGCCGTCGCTGTCGGCGGCCTCGCCGACGGCGCGCAGCCCGGGTGCCGAGCTCAGCAGCGTTAACAGCCCCAGTCTGGCCAGGGCGTGTCCATCGGCGACCAGGACACTGGTCGCCCCCGCGGCCTCCCCCGTTTTGATCACCTTGAGCTCCTCTCGTCCACAACGACACCGGCAAGGGTGTCTCGCTGTGCAGAGACTGGCACTCCTGAGGGCCCTGGGGTGGGGGTAGTTGCAGCTTCCTGCCTGTTCGAACAATACCGAGGGGGCGCGTGGTTACCCCTGGTAGGGGATCGTCGCGCACGGTGTGCGCCGGGGTTCAGCCGTCCAGCGCGGAGAGGGCCTTCTTCGCCGCGGTGAGCGCGCCCTGGCGTATCTCGTCGGCGCCCGCGGCCTCCTGTGTCTCGAAGTCGCCCCCGTTGTAGGTCACGGTGACCACCGCGTTGGCCCGGCGCGCGACCACGACCGCCTCGCGTATCCGCTGCTTGTCGTCGGTGGTGAGGTTCAGGCTGACCGACGCCTGGTCGCCGAGGCCGGGCACGTCGGTGCTGGGGCCGTCGCCCTGCTCGGAGCGGGCGCGCGTGGCCGCGGCGGCCGACACGTCGTAGGTGATGTCCAGCCAGCGGTAGTCGAAGCCGCTCAGCGCGTGCCAGGAGCAGCCCGAGCGGCGCGTGGCATCGCTCGTGGTGAGCACGGCGCCGGCCGCCGGGGCGCCCGGCACCAGGTCCTTGACCGTGCCGGCCGGGAGGGTGGCGCAGGGCTTGGCCGGGGGCTTGGGGTAGCGCGCCGCGGCGGTGTCGTCGCCCTGTCCGTCCACCGGCGCGCCGGAGGACCCGTCCACCGGGGCGCCGGAGGAGGGGGCCGAGGGCGCGCTCGTGGACGGGCGCGGCGACTGGGCGGAGGGCTTGGGGCGCGCCTCGGAGTCGGGGGTGGTCGTCATGGCCACGCCCGCGGCGGCGAGTAGGGCGACCGGCAGCAGGCGGGCGCCGAGCGTGAGCGGCAGAGAACGCACGGCGGTCTCTCTTCGGTCGTGAGCGGCATGGTGGGCGGCGCGGGTGGGAGACGACCCTGCCATACGAACGTGTCTGCGAACAGCCCAGGGGGCGCCCCAGGGGGCTATGGCCGGCTGACTCCGTATGACCCTATGGGGTGAAATCGACACTTGATCGCATTATCTGATCAAGTGGCTGGATAAGTACGCGTGGTGACGAACTTTCGCCCGTCAGCCCCGGCCGATGAACGGCATGGCCGTCGCCATCACGGTCGCGAACTGCACGTTCGCCTCCAGTGGCAGCGACGCCATGTGCCGTACCGTACGAGCCACGTCGGCGGCGTCCATCACCGGCTCGGCCGCGGTCTCCCCGTTCGCCTGCGGGACACCGGCGGTCATCCGCTGCGTCATCTCGGTGGCCGCGTTGCCGATGTCGATCTGCCCGCAGGCGATGTTGTAGGGGCGCCCGTCCAGCGAGAGGGACTTGGTCAGCCCGGTCACGGCGTGCTTGGTCGCCGTGTAGGCGACGCTCCGCGGCCGTGGCGCGTGCGCCGAGACCGAGCCGTTGTTGATGATCCGGCCGCCCTGGGGGTCCTGTCCGCGCATCAGGCGGAACGCGGCCTGCGCGCACAGGAACGCGCCGGTCAGATTGGTGTCGACCACCGCCTGCCAGTCCTCATGGCTCAGCTCGTCCAGCGGCACATTCCGCGGACCGAACCCGCCCGCGTTGTTGAACAGCAGATCGAGGCGGCCGAAGCGGTCCCGTACCGCCGCGAACAGCGCGTCGACCTGCTCCGGGCGGGCCACATCGGTGGGTATCGCGGCCACCGCCCCGTCCCGGCCCGCCAGCCGCGCCGTCTCCGCGAGGGCCTCCCGGCGGCGCCCGGCCAGGGCCACCGACCAGCCCGCGTCGGCGAGTTCGAGGGCCACCGCCCGGCCGATGCCGGACCCCGCGCCGGTCACCACCGCGACCTTCGAGGTGACCGACGCCTCCGACGCGCGCACCGCGCCACCGCTCTCGCTCATGGGTCCGCAGCGTACGGCACGGCGTCAACGCCCCACGGGGCGGCGGCAGATCGCGCCAAACGCCCCATCCCGATGCGGAACTCACCGGTCCGACATCTGAATGACGTGTACAGGCTAGCGCTGGGCCGCCCTCTGCCCGTGCAATGCCTCTGAAGCCACCCCCCAGACGCCACCCCCATCACCACCCGCCGGGCACGACCAGCCGGATGCCACGAGAGACACCACCAGCCGGACGCCACGAGCCAGGGGAGAGCCAAGATGGCACACCACCCGCATCAGCAGGCCATACGAGCCGCGGCAGCGCGCCTGGGCCGCCGCCGCTTCCTCACCGTCACCGGGGCCGCCGCGGCCATCGCCTTCACCACGAACCTGCCCAGCGCCCAGGCCACCGACCGGACCCCGCACTCCCTCACCGAGGACCCCTTCACCCTCGGCGTGGCCTCCGGCGACCCGCTGCCGGACTCCGTCGTGCTGTGGACCAGGCTCGCCCCGCGCCCGTACGAGCCCGGCAGCGGGCTGCCCGACGAGGGCTTCGTGCGCGTCGACTGGGAGATCGCCCACGACGACCGCTTCAGACGCGTGGTCCGCCGGGGCACCACCGGTGCCTTCGCCGAGTTCAACTACGCCGTGCACATCGACGCCAGGGGCCTCGACGCCGATCGCGTCTACTGGTATCGCTTCCGCGCCGGCCACTTCACCAGCCCCGCCGGCCGCACCCGCACCGCCCCCGCCACCGGCGCCCACGTCCGCGAGGGCCGCTTCGGCCTGGTCTCCTGCCAGTCGTACCAAGACGGCTACTTCACTGCCTTCGGCCACCTGGCCGACGAGGACCTGGACGCCGTCTTCCACGTCGGCGACTACCAGTACGAGTACGCGGTCAACGCGGTCGGCGGCGCGCGCAACTACACCGACCGCACCCTGCCCGCCGTCTTCAACACCGAGACCGTCACCCTCGACCAGTACCGGCTGCGCTACGCCCTCTACAAGTCCGACGAGGACCTTCAGGCCGCGCACGCCGCCTTCCCCTGGTACGTCACCTGGGACGACCACGAGACCGAGAACAACTACGCGGGCGACACCGACGAGAACGGGACCCCGCCGGAGGAGTTCCTGATCCGCCGGGCCGCCGCCTACCGCGCGTACTGGGAGAACATGCCGCTGCGCATGCCCCAGCGGCCCGACGGCCCCGACATGCGGCTCTACCGCCGCTTCCACTACGGCAGGCTCGCCCAGTTCGATATCCTCGACACCCGCCAGTACCGCTCCAACCAGGCCTACGGGGACGGCTGGCAGTACCCCGGGCCCGAGTCCGAGGACCCGTCGCGCACCCTCACCGGCGCCGCCCAGGAGCGCTGGCTGCTCGACGGCTTCCGGCGCTCCAGGGCCACCTGGAACGTCCTCCCGCAGCAGGTCACCTTCTCGCAGCGGAAGAACACCACCGCCGCCACCTCCAAGCTGAGCATGGACTCCTGGGACGGCTACCCCGCCTCCCGCGAGCGGATCCTCGCGGGCGTCGAGGCGGCCGGGATCGAGAACTTCGTCGTCCTCACCGGCGATGTCCACGTCCACTACGCGTTCGACATCAAGAAGGACTTCAACGACACCGCGTCCCGCACCCTGGGCGTGGAGTTCGTCGGCACCTCCATCACCAGCGGCAAGGACGGCGCCGACAAGCCCGCCAACTGGGCCACGTACATGGCGGCCAACCCGCACATGAAGTTCTACAACGGCCGCCGCGGCTATGTGACGGTCACCCTGGACGGCGAAGCGGTCCGGGCCGACTACAAGACGGTCCCCGCGGTCACCACGCCGGGCGCGCCGGTCACCACCGCCGCGTCCTTCGTCAGCGAGGCGGGCAACCCCGGCCTCCAGGAGGTCTGACGGCCACTGCCTGAACCGGCCGACGAAACCTACGCCGCAGCGTCGGCCGCAGGCGGAGGACGGCACCGCCAATTCAGGCGGTGCCGTCTTCGGGCGCGATCGCCGCAAGGCCACTGGGCGAGCGGTGACCCCGGCGCTGAGGCAGCTCGACGAAGTTCGTGATCGATCCCAGCCGGACCACCCCGCAAGCTGTCCAGGCACAGGGGTGGTCCGGCGTTACCTTTGCAGTTGTTGCGCATGCAGTCCGCTGGGGCCGACCTCAGTACCGCAGTCGGCCGCCGGGATAGTGGATCGGCTCGCGGCACTCCGGCGCGTCAGTAGGCGCAGGCTCAGTACCCAGCGCGTAGCACAGGGCGGCGTGCAGTTGCTCCGCCTCGGCCACGCTCAGCACCAGCGATGTGAGGGCGAGGTGCTGCCCGGAGCGGACTACCTGAAGCGGCAGCGCGAGGTGTCCGTCTCGCTCACGGCGCAGACCGCGCCCAGGGACAGGACCGACCTGCCATTCCGCTGACGCACCTGAGTGGGCTCGGCTCATTCGCACGCTCCCCTCTCGGGCTCCGGAACGCCGTCCGTGCCCTCGTGCGGCTCGCCGTCGGAACGGGCAGGCAGCCGCCCGCCTCGACTCTCGGCGACCCGCAACGCGTCGCGCAGCGCCTCGCACAGGCACTTCGCGAGGAACCGCAGTTCCCTCTCGCCCGCCTTGTGGTCGCCGAGCATCTGACTCGCGTGGCCGAGCAGTTCGGCGCCCGCCCTGAGCTGAACTGCCTCCATCTCATCGGCGAGCCTCGACAGACGACTGTTGCCGTCGTCGTCCGTCACGAGATAGCAGCGCTTGCCGGCCGAGTTCGGCCACGGCAGCAGACGAGGCTGTGTGCTCATGTCGCCACCGCCTTCGAGCCGTACCCGACGGCCCCACCTCGCCGCTGCCGCTCGTGCGCGACCACGTAAGGCCGGACAAGACCCGTTCCCGGGACGTCCGGGCCATGCGGCAGCCATACGTGAGTCAGGGGGACAGGCGTCAGGTGAACCGTCGGCGTATCCGGGCGCTGGACGTCTGGCCGGATTCCAACGGCCTGATGCCGCCCTGGAGCAGGCAGCAGCAGCTGTAACAGCCATTCCACAAATCGGGCGGTAGTGTTCCGCATTGTTGACGCTCCTTTGCAGCGTTGGCCACGCCCCCGGACGCAGCAACGTCGCGGGGGTCTTGATCTCCCAGCGTCACCGTTCGTGTGGCCTGCGCGTTACCCCCTGATGGGTAGACCCACCGTGGGTAGACTCGGCCTCAGATCACCTTGCATTCCGCCGAGCGCCGGGGGCTTTCAGGAGATGCAGCACGTAACCCCGTCAACCGCTCTGCCGCCTAGGGTGCTTGAACGCGACGACGTACGAAGCGCCCTCGCGGCACGAGATTTCGGCACGGTTTTTCGGCTCGCCCGTAAGTGGGGCGGCATCAGCTACAACCAGATCGGCGAAGCGTGCGGCATCAAGCCGGAACGCGTGGGCACCATCGCACGAGGTGATGCACGGATCACGTCCCTGGCGAAGATCGAGGAAATCGCTGACGCCTTGCGGATTCCCGGCGGAATGATCGGGCTGGCGCCCCGCCCATGGGAATCGTCCTCCACATCGAGTGTGACCGCCCCCGCGTTGAGACCTCCCGCGACGTCAGGCATGCTGACCCCAGAGCCCGCGCTGTGGGAGGTCGCAGAATTGGCACGCCGCACGCACGCTACGGATGTCGGACCGGCAGACCTGGACATGATCGCCGAGGCGATCGACCAGTTGTGCCGCGCCTATCCCTACCTGGCCGCTGATCAACTTCACCACCAGACTCGTGCGGGCATTCGTCATGTCACTGACATGTTGCAGGGCCGCGCCACGCTGGCCCAGCACCGCGAACTTCTCGTATCCGCAGGATGGTTGTTCCTGCTTGGCGGTTGCCTCGAATACGACATGGGGCAACGCCAGGCCGCGGAACTGAGCCGGGCCGCAGCTCTGCGTATCGGTCAGGAGACCGGACACGGCGAGATCACGGCATGGTCGTGGGAACTCGGCGCATGGTTTGCCCTCACCCAGGGGCGATATGCCGATGTGATCGACTGTGTCAGCGCGGGGCACCAGTCCGACTCCACGCACAGCATTGGCGTGCAGCTGTACGCGCAGGGCGCCAAGGCATACGCCCGCATGGGCGACGCAAACCAGGTCCGCGCCGCCCTCGACGCCGGACGAGCCCGACTTGAACGGCTGCCCCGACCAGAGCACCGCGAACACCATTTCGTCATCGATCCCGACAAGTGGGACTTCTATGAGATGGATGCCTACCGGATGCTCGGCGACGACGAGCGCGCGACCGTTCACGCTCAGGAAGTCGTACGGTTGGGGACCGCGCCGGACGGTACTGAGATCTCGCCCATGCGTGTGGCGGAGGCCCGGCTCACGCTTGGTGTCGCCGCCGCCCGGTCCGGCGAGCTGGAAGAGGCTGTCTCTGTCGCGGGGTGTGCGCTCCAGACCTCACGGAAGTCTCTGCCCTCCTTGCTCATGGTTGCCGGGGAACTCACCGACGAACTAGAGCAGCGATACCCGCGCGAGTCCCTTTCTCAGGAGTTCCGCGAGCAGGTGACCCACATCGCTGCCGGAGCACAAACCGCGCTCGGGTCGTAGGGCCGCCTCTTCAAGTCTCCGAACCCGGAGTTCAGCGCGGTTTCGGTGCACCCCGAAAAGAACACGACCAGGGTGGTCCTGGTCCTGCGCAGTTTCATGGGCACCAGATCATGAAGACATCGTTCGTGATCGTGAACCCGAGTCCGGCGTAGAGAGACTGCCCTTCGGGGGAAGCGCGTAACTGGACGTGCCCGCAGTCCCGCTCAGCGAGCCAGCCCATGACCGCGACGATGCACGCACGGGCGTGACCGTGGCTACGGTGCCCGGGATCGGTGGCGACGGACAGGACGTGACCGATGTTCGCCGCCCTTGTGCGGGGGCTGGGCAAGAGCGGGGTGTACGTACCAATCGCACAGGACAGCAACCGCCCTGCCCCGTCATCGATGACGAAGGCGGCGAACGCCGGGTCGTACTCAAGGCGGTCAGCGAAGGCGGCTGCACTCTTCTGGAACCATGGTCCGTGGGGTACGGGGCCGAGAGCGGCGAACATCACGCGGCGCAGTCGCGCGAGCTCCGGCGCATCGTCGCCGGTGGCGCGGCGTGGGTTCACCGGCCTGCTCTCTCTATGGCGGTGATGAGGTCGGCGGAGGCCGGCCGCTTGTCGGGGTCCGGATGAAGGCACCCGGCGACGATCTCCTCGAATCCGGGGAATGGCCACGGGCGGACGGTGGCGAAATCGAGCGTGTGCCCCTCGGCGATATCCCGCAGCTTCCCTTCCCGTGGTCCTTCGGGTTCCTGGTACGGCACCGGCCGGTGTCCGGTCCAGCACCAGAACAGCGACGCGCCCAACGCCCACACATCAGCCGCCGCTGTCGGCGCGATATGGACTGTGTCGACCGTACCCAGAACAGCGGCGGCAATCTCCGGCGCGGTGGTGTGGGTCAAGGCGCCTCGGTAAGGCGTACGACCGGTCTCGAGGTCGGGCAGCCCATCCGCCACCGGGCCACACGCCAAGGCATAGTCGATCAGCGTCGCCGAGCCGTCCCGTGTCACCAGCGTGTTCGTGGGCTGGATATCGGCATGTACCCACCCGGCCCTGTGCATGGACGCCGCGGCGGCAGCCATCGACCGCGCACATGCGAGCAGGAGGTGACGAGTGTATGGCGTGTCATCGGTACGGGCCAGGGAGAGGGCGTGCCACATCGGGCCGCCGGGCGCCCAGGTCACCGCAAGCCACCGGCCGGACTCGCATTCACCCGCACCGACGAGGTAGCCGACAGGCACAGCACCGAGCCGGCCAAGCTCGGCAATGACCCCTTCTTCCCGCTTGAGTTCGGCGCGCTGGTCCCGTCCCTCGTAGTCCTCTTCGGTGTTCGCCTTCAGGGCGTATGCGTTGCCGGTCGTCGCCACCTTCCACGCTCTTGAGCCGCGCCGTTCCGACACCTGCCGGACCTCGGCGATCTGCTCGCCGCGGTCCGCCAGATGCGCGGCTAGCGCCCCCACGGGGGCCGGCCACTGCTCTGAGCTGTGCATCACAGCGTTCCCCTTGTCTCAAGCCGATGAGCCGCCCAGGATCGCACCCGCGGCCACGCCGCGCATGCCTCCTCGCCAAGCCCGCCCGCCGGGGCGAATACGTCCCGGCGATCGTCCTCCGAGTCGGTGATGACGTGGGCCAGGTGAGGCGTGCGGGGCAAGAGGCGGCCGTCCATGGCTGGGACTGCCGCCCGCAGTGCGAGTAGCGGAAGAGGTGCAGCAGCGACGGGCCGCCCCCTCCGATCGATGTCCGACCGCCGCTGCCAGAACTTCCCCACCATGACCCCGACCGGGGCGTACGCGGCTTTCAAGGCCCAGTGTGGCCACGGGAGGACTCGAATCCCCGCATGCGGGCTCAGCTCGAAGGCGACAACGACGCACGCTAATCGGGCACCGCTGCCTCGCCGGGCTCGCACGTGCTCGGCAGCGTCAACCGCAGCGCCGAACACTCCCGCCTCGACGGCGTCCATGTCGGCGCCACAGGTGGGCTGGTAGCGCACCCACCGCGTCTGTCCGGCGCGTATCGACGGCGCCAGATACGGGCAGTTCCCCGCCACGGCTTCCGCGTACGCGGCCAGCCCCACAGCCGACGCATCGCCGGCGCTCACCTGATCCAGCACCCCGAATGAGGGCAGGACCCCGATGGAGTTCGGCCGGGGCCCTGCCGCGGACTCACTCACCGCCGCCGGGCGGTTGCGGGCCGGGCAGGCTTCGCCACGTCGCCACCGTCTCCGGGTACCGGCGAGCAGTCCCAGTTGGTGACCACAGTCCCGGTGCGCTCGTACCGGCCGAGGGCGTCGGTGTCGACCCACCCCGATGCGTCGGCGAACCACACTGCGGGCAGTGTGCCGAAGCGGGCCGCGTACTCCTCGATCCAGTTCACGCGGCCGGAGCCCTTGAGCGGTGCGTGACCGACGGGCATGCCCGCGTGCCGTTCGCTGAACGCGGCCAGGGCGGCCGGGTGTGTGTTGAGCCGGTGCCACGCGGCGTCGATGCGGGCCGAGAACATCGGCATGACGCGGTCGTCGCCGCGGGCCTGCCGCTCGGCGTAGAGGGTGAAGAACTTCCCGAGCTCGTCGAGCTCGGCGCCGTCCGGCCGGGACGGCTGTTCCTTGGTGTGGAGCATAGCTTTCCCTTCGTTGGTGACGACTAATGCGCTGCGCCCTCCGGAGCACGATTGCAGCCGTGCCAATAAAGCTAAAGCGGGGGGAAGTGAGGCTCCACGAGTGTGCCGGAACTTGCCCGGCATTCACTCTAGAGATTCGATGGCTGTGGTGATGATTTCACGCGCAGCTGGACCATGGACTGCAAGTTCGGTCAGCGCGCTGAACGTATCGGCATACATGGCAAGTTCGTGCCGCTGGACAACTGTGAGGTGGGCCGAGACGAGTTCGACGTTCACTGCCTCATCGTCGTACAGGAAGAAGCCCTCGACGGGCCACAGCGTTGAACGGTCCGCGTCCTGGGGAATGATGCCGATGCTCACCGAGGGGAGCGCCATAGCGCTGAGAAGATAGCCGAGTTGTCCGGCCATCACGTCTGTGCTTCCGATGCGATATCGGAGCGCGCTCTCTTCCAGGAGAATGGCGAACGTGTGATTGCCGTACACGACCTGCTGTTTCTCGAAGCGCACCCTGACGGCCGCCGGCACATCATCGATGAGCCCGCGGCGATTACGAATGGAGGCCAGAAGCGCGGTGATGTATGAGGTCGTTTGCACTGGGCCGGGAATGAGCCATGGTGAATAGATGCGGAACCGCTGCGTGCGCTCCCAGAGAGGGATAACAGATTCTTGGGCCCACTTGAGCCCGTTGCGCTCCATCTTGCGCCACTCGACATACATGCCCTCGATTCCGCGGGCTGTCGAGATGAGATCTTCTGTTTCACTCTCCGCGTCGCACGCGGAACACCAATCGCGAAGGTCGCGCTCCGAGGGCGCGCGGGTGCCGCTCTCGAAGCGCGAAGCCTTCGACTCATGCCAACCCAGACTGTTGGCCAGGGCTCGCTTGGTGAGACTGGCCGCTTGCCGAATCTCCCCCAGGCGCTGTCCGAGCGCCTTGCGGGCTTCCTGCACACTCGAAGATGGCGATGTCATGTCGGTGTGAAGATGCAGTTCTGTCTGTCAGGCCAACTCGAACTCTGCGTGAGGCGTTGCCCGCTTCCACACAACCTCGAAGGCAAACTCGCACAGCTTCGCCACCTCCGGATCATCTGTGAGTTCCATCTCCATGTTCTCGCCCTCACCGTCGAAGTGGTTGACGAGGACGAGGCCGGAATCGAACAGCCAGAAGTCGTTGCCCGGAAGTGCGAGGTCGGTCGCGCCGCGCCGGGAGAGCCAACGTACGTCTTCGCCGGCAGCGATATTTAGCCCGTCCGTCACGTCGTACTCGAAGCGGATGTACTCGCTGACGGGCGTCGAAACGACTCGGGCACGCCGGACCTCGACGCCTCGTGCGGTCGCCTCCGTGACGATGGCGTGCCAGTCGGCCCAGCGCTGGGCGGGGTCGAGGACCTTGCTGGCCTTCCAGTCGATGAAGGCCGGGTCCGACTTCATGTAGGCGTCGCGCATCTCCAGATGGACCGCAGTCCTCTGGCAGTCGCGGAACAGTTCCTCAAACGTCGGGGTCCTCGTCATGCTTCTTCACCTCCAAGAAGAACTGCACCATGCGCCGGGGGATTTCCACCACCGACTCATGGTCGGGAATGTCCATCTGCCCGAGTCGCTCGGCGTCTTCCACCTTCCACCCCTGCACGAGGTAGTTGTCCTTCTCGTCGTCGAGGTAGATGGTGGGGGAGCCGCCGCTGGGACTCTCTGGGTCCTTACCGAGCTTACGCAGGGCCATGATGTCCTCCTCGGATGCCGGAACGGTCTCTCTGTGCCACAGCTTGCCTGCGACTGCTCCGTGGAGCGAGGAACTTGCCGAGACTTGCCAGCGACGCGGGAGTTGACATGCACAGGCGCTGAGGCTGGCTGCGGCGCCGGACGCCGCAGCGGGCCTCATCCTGCCCGCCTCACCCCTCGTCGGCGGCGTACCGCACGCCGATCCGCTCGCGCGCCGCGTCCAGCGTTCGCATCACCGCGAGGCTGCCGTCCAGCGGCACCAGCGGGGACTCCGTCTCGCCCGCCCGCAGACAGCGCATCACCTCCGCCGCCTCGTGCTGGAAGCGGCGCGCGCCGCCCTCCGTGCCTTGGGCCGCGAACACCTCCGGATCCCGCCCCGGCCGGTGCAGTACAAAACGCTCCGGGTGGAAGAAGCCGCGCGGGAACTCGATCCGGCCCGCCGACCCGGTCACCGAGGCGGTCTGCGGCGTGTCCGCGGTGAGCGAGCAGCCCAGCAGCGCCACCGCGCCGCTGTCCCAGCCCAGCAGGATCCCGGTGTTCTCGTCCACGCCCTCCGGCGTCAGCCGCGCCCGCGCCTGGACGTCGTCGGGCTCGCCGAGCAGCAGCTGCGCGAAGGACACCGGGTACACCCCCAGATCCAGCAGCGCGCCACCGCCCTGCGCCGGGTCGCGCAGCCGGTGCCCGGGGTCGAACGGCCCGGCCAGCCCGAAGTCCGCCTGCACCGCCCGCACCTCGCCGATCGCGCCGTCGCGGACCAACTCGACCATCCGCCGGACGACCGGGTCGCAGTAGGTCCACATCGCCTCCATCAGGAAGCGGCCACGTTCCCGCGCCAGCCCGACCAGCTCGGTGGCCTCCCGCACATTGAGCGTGAACGGCTTCTCGCACAGCACCGCGCGCCCCGCCTCCAGGCACAGCCCGGCCGCCTCGCGGTGCGCCGAGTGCGGGGTGGCCACGTACACCACGTCCACGTCCTCGTCGGCGGCCAGCTCCGCCCAACTGCCGTGCGCCCGCGGTATCCCGAACCGCTCGGCGAAACGCTTGGCGGACTCCTGGGTGCGGGAGCCGACGGCCACCACCTCGGCGTCCGCCATCTCCAGCAGGTCCGCCGTGAACGCCCCGGCGATCCCGCCCGTCGCCAGAATCCCCCACCGCACACTCTCGGCCATCCCCATGCCCACTCCGCTCTCCCACCGGACAAAAGCCGGTCATGACCACAACGAATTGCTGAGAGCATAGAGAAGACTCAACAACTCACGGAGAGCTGAATGCCGCCGTCAGGCCACCCGACCGTCCCCGACCACAGATCCATATCCCTCCCCGAGTCCACCCCCCGCACCGCCGCCCCTTCCCCGGGCCCCGCGCCGCGCAGCGCCCGCCGCGCCGGTCTGATCGTCACCCTCGTCCTCGGCGGGCTCAACGCCCTCCCGCCGCTGTCCATGGACATGTACCTCCCGGCCCTGCCCGAGGTCACCGGCGCGCTGAGCAGCTCCGCCGCCACCGTCCAGCTCACCCTCACCGCCTGTCTGGCGGGCATGGCGCTCGGCCAGCTGGTCGTGGGCCCCATGAGCGACAAGTGGGGGCGCCGCCGCCCCCTCCTCGTCGGCATGGTGATCTACGTCGTCGCCACCGCCATCTGCGCCTTCGCGCCCAACGTCGAGCTGCTGATCGCCTTCCGGCTGCTCCAGGGGCTCGCCGGGGCCGCGGGCATCGTGATCTCCCGCGCGGTCGTCCGCGACCTGTACGACGGCGCCGAGATGGCCCGCTTCTTCTCGACCCTCATGCTGATCTCCGGCGTCGCGCCCGTCGCCGGCCCCCTCCTCGGCGGTCAGATCCTGCGCATCACCGACTGGCGCGGCGTCTTCGTCGTGCTGACCGTCGTCGGCGTGCTGCTCACCCTCGTCGTCTGGCGCTATCTGCACGAGACCCTGCCGCCCGAGCAGCGCCACCGCGGCGGCGTCGGCCAGGCGCTGCACACCATGCGCGGGCTGCTCGCCGACCGCGTCTTCACCGGCTACATGCTCGCGGGCAGCTTCGCCTTCGCCGCCCTCTTCGCCTATGTGTCCGGCTCCGCCTTCGTCGTCCAGGAGATCTACGGCGCCTCCCCGCAGACCTTCAGCCTGCTCTTCGGGATCAACTCGATCGGCCTGGTCGGCATCGGACAGCTCAACGGCAAGGTGCTGGCCGGGCGGGTCAGCCTGGACGCGGCCCTGGCCGTCGGCCTCGCCGCGATCACCCTGTCGGCCGTCGCGCTGTGCCTGATGGCCACCGGGGTCTTCGGCGACGTCGGCCTCGTACCGATCGCCGCCGGGCTGTTCGTGCTGATGTCCGCGATGGGCCTGGTCATGCCCAACACCAACACCCAGGCGCTGATGCGCACCAAGCACGCGGCCGGCTCCGCGTCCGCGCTGCTGGGCACCTCCTCCTTCCTCGTCGGCGCGATCGCCTCCCCGCTGGTGGGCATCGCGGGCGAGCACACGGCCGTGCCGATGACCGTGGTCCAGCTGGTGTGTGCGCTGGTGGCCGTGGTCTGCTTCGTGGCACTGTGCCGTCCGTGGCAGCAGCGCACGACGACCTGAACGAGCTGATCCGAGCTGTGGCGGCGCTTCCCGAGGGGGAGCGCCGCTGGTGCGCCGGCGTGGTCGTGGCCGCCGGGCAGGGCCCGGAGATCCTCGCCGAGAAGGCCTTCGGCTGGGCGGTGCGGTACGCGACGTACGACGAGGCCACGGACCGCGGCGTGGAGCTGCCGCGCGAGCGGTGGGTGCCGATGCGGGCCGGGCGGGGCCAGGAGCCGGACACCGTCTTCGACCTCGCCTCCCTCACCAAGCTGTTCACCACGATCGTCGCCGTGCGGTGCGTCGAGCGCGGCGAGCTCGACCTGGACGGCCGGGTCGCCGGGTACGCCCCCGAGTTCACGGCCGCCGCCGAGCACGGGATCACCGTGCGGCAGCTGCTCACCCACACCTCCGGGCTGCTGCCCGAACTCCCGCTGTACGACTACGACGAGCACGAACAGCGGCTGGCCAGGCTGCGCGCCGAACCCCCGGCCACCCCGCCCGGCACCGCCCGCCGCTACTCCGACCTCAACTTCCTGCTGCTCCAGCGGGTCGTCGAGCGGGTGGCCGGCCGCCCGCTCGACCACCTCGTACGCGACGACATCACCGGCCCCCTCGACATGACCGCCACCCGCTTCCGCCCGCCCCGCGCCTGGCTGCCCCGCATCGCCGCCACCGAGGACCAGCGGCGCCCCTGGGCCAAGCTCGACCGCGGCATGCTGCGGGGCGTCGTCCACGACGAGAACGCCTACGCCCTGGGCGGCGTCGCCGGCCACGCGGGCCTCTTCTCCACGGCCGCGGACCTCACCCTGCTGTGCCGCGCCCTGCTCGGCACGGGCCCGCCCGTGCTGCGCCCGGAGTCCGTCGACCTGATGCTGGCCCCGCCCGGGCTGGGGTTCGAGCTCGACCGGCCCTGGTTCATGGGCGAGTTGGCCGGCCGGGGCGCGGCGGGCCACACCGGCTTCACCGGCACCAGCCTGGTGCTCGACCGCGCCACGTCGTCGTTCCTGGTCCTCCTGGCCAACACGGTCCACCCGCGCCGCCGCCCGGCCGACAGCGCCCCGCGCGCGGCGGCGGGGACGGCGCTGGCGCGGGCGCTGGGGTAGGGGCGCGGGGCGCTCAGGCGCCGTCGTCCGCCTCGGGCCAGGCGTCGCCCCAGTCGGCGTCGCGGGCCGCGCGGTAGAGGGGGCCCTGGCGCTTGGTGACGGTCTCGCGGCGCAGGCCCGCGTCCTGGGTACAGAGGTCGAGCAGCACCTGGCCCTTGCGGAGCTGGGGGCGGCGTACGACGCGGGCGTCCGCGGGGGTGGCGAGGGCGGCAGGGAAGCGGGCCGCCGCGACGTACGCGAACTTCTCGTCCTCGTACGGCAGCGAACCGCCCTTCACCTGCCGGTGCAGCGACGACCGGCTGACCCGGGCCGCGAAGTGGCACCAGTCCGTGCCCGGCTCGATCGGGCACTCCGCGCTGTGCGGGCACGGGGCCAGCACCCGCAGCCCCGCCGCCAGCAGCCGCTCCCGCGCCTCGCGGATGCGCAGATAGCCGTCCGGGGTGCCGGGCTCGATCAGCACGACGGCCGAGGCGGCCCGGGCCGCCTCGTCGACGACGGCACGGCGGTCGGCTTCGGTGAGCTCGCCCAGCACATAGGAGACGGTGACCAGGTCGGTCGCATCGGGGAGAGCCAGGCCGTCGCCGATGGCCCGGCGCTGCCAGCGCGCCTCCCGCAGCGCCTTGGCCTCCGCACCGCGGGCCAGCTCCTGGCCGAGAGCGAGCGCGGGCTCGGCCCAGTCCAGGACGGTGGTGTCGCGGTCGCCGTCCGGCCAGGCCGCGGCGGTCGCCCAGGTGGCCGCGCCGGTGCCGCCGCCGATGTCGACATGCGTGGCCGGGGTCCACTCCGGCGCGGCCGCGCGGAAGGCGGCGAGCGCGGAGCGCACGGCCTCGAAGGTCGCCGGCATCCGGTACGCGGCGTAGGCGACGACATCGGACCGGTCGCGCAACACGGGCGCGTCGGTCGGGGTGCGCCCCCGGTAGTTCTCGATCAGCCGCCCCGTGGCCTGGGCGGCCTGCCGGGGCGGCAGCCCGTCGAGCAGACCGGCGAGCGCGGCGCGCAGCGTCTCGCCCGTGCGGGCGGCCTCGGGGGCGGGGGCGTGCATCCACCAAATTCTACCGGCCGCGCGGCGGCCTACGTCTGCCCCGGGCGTGCCCGCCTGCCGGGCTGGCAGACGGCCGGCCCAGGGCGCGGCACCGCCGCGCAGCCGCCGGGCGCCCCGGGCCTGTCCGCGGATCTTGACGCCTGCGGCGGGCCCTACCCCACCCCGCCCCTTCCCGAAACTGGGGGCTCCGCCCCCAGACCCCCGGGGTCGGGGGCGGTGCCTCTCCGCGTGGCGGTGCCTCTCCGCGTGGCGGTGCCTCTCCGCGTGGCGGTGCCTCTCCGCGTGGCGGTGCCTCTCCGCGTGGCGGTGCCCCTTCGCGTGGCGGAGACTGCCCCACCCCTTCCCGGCTCCTGCCGAGCCCCTGTCGAGCCCCTGTCGATATGCGGCTCCGCCGCGCGGTCGGAACGCATGCACACGCCTGCCCACGTCCGACTCGGGACGTTCGGCGGGCGGTTCGGGGGCGGACTTCGGTTCGACGGACACTTGAGCTCCG